>JAZUMM010000148.1:0-8910 GCA_045603625.1 Acutalibacteraceae bacterium
AAAGTTACAAAAATTATTGTGTACTATGGTTACCCTGTTATCGCCCTTAAAACGATTGGTAACAGTTTCAATGGCATCAGGGTCCTGGTCTATTAATATCATTCTGCCATTTTCATTAAGATTACTGAGTATAGCCGCAGAATGACCACCACCGCCTGCAGTACAATCAACGTAAATACCATCAGGCTTAATATTTAATGAATTAACCGATTCTTGTAAAAGAACGGATATATGATTAAAATCCATAAGCAATATCAGAAATTAATATTGAAAGTATCGGTAGATTCACTTTCAAATATTTCAGTTTCTTTAGCCCACTCTTCAGGTGACCAAAGCTCAATATGATTATTATTACCTACAATCTGCACAGAATCAGATATGCCTGCATACTCCTTAAGGTTAAGGTTAAGTGTGAGTCTACCGCCTTTATCAACCTCACCGCAAATAACACCTGAAAGAATCTTTCTGGCAAGACGGCGCCTTTGTTGATTGTGCTCGGCACCTTGGTTGAACTCTTTATAAAGCTCGTTCCAACCCTCTTCGGAATAAATGAATATACACCTTGTATCTGAATCCGGTGATTTTATAAGATAAGTTTTTGCACCTAATTCATCACGTAAGGATGCCGGAACCTTGAAACGGTTTTTTTCATCAAGATTATGTAAAAACTGACTACAAAACACTACCGACACTCCTTTCAGATGATTTTTAGGTGAAATTGGGACACTTTGACCCATTTCGATACACTTTGTGACACTATTATAAAATCATATGTTTAAATTGTCAATAGATTTAGTAAAAAAATAATAATCCGATGAAAGAAAATCTTTCACCGGATTACTGCTATTTATCCATATTAAATTTAAAAGCTTTTAATTTGATCAATTGCTTCAGAAAGAATCCTGCAAGCTACCTCTTCACTCACCTTTTTACTGTCAAATCTGAACAGTATTTTACTTTGCTGAACACTATCAACAAAGCTCACCGAAAAAGCGGAGCGATTATACTTAAACGGTTCATATACCATCAAATCGCTATAACCAGTCAGTTTACTCCAGTAAGCCTGAGTCAAATTACAATAAAAGCATTCACAAAGCTCCTCGTTCATACAACCATACGTTTGTGCAAGCTTCTTTGCAGATTTCAACCTGTTCCCATTCATCATATAAATATATGAACTGTCGCAATATTCAGGTTGAACGCTTGCAAGAAGAATTTCATCAGAAAATACCCTGAATGGTGAAGTCAAAGCTCTGTACACATCAAGATGAAAAGTCTTCAACTGACTCAAAACATCTTTTTTCAACTCTTTTTTTGATAAAGAAACGCATACTGTGCCGTTATAGGCACCAACAGAAAAAACATCTTCTTTACCGTGAAAAAATCTTCTGTCGGCACTTATGCGCATTTTTGAGGATTTTTTTGTGACCTTCACATTATTGAGAAGTGCTTTATAAAAAGAAAAATATACCAGGGATGAAAAATCAATGCCCTCATCTGCACATTTCTTTTTAACCTTAGAAATCTCTTCAAAAGAAACCTGTTTTTCTGCAAATGAACAAGCAGAAGATTCCTGAAGATATTTACTATTGAATTTTTCAAAATCTGCTAAGGAATAACCTCTTCGTTCTTTTCGCCACTCATCATCAAGCTCAGATGAAAGCTTATTTGTTAACGGTGAAATGACATCCACAGGCAAACTGCCTTTTTCTGAAAAGGTACGAATAACACCATCTTCAACATTCAAATCTGTTTTTTCGTAAAACGCTACAATATAGCCTGCTATACGAAGTAAAGATTTTGAATCGCAAACACAGGTGTGCCCTGCAATAACAAGGTAACCATCCTTTGAAAGTGTAAACTCAAAAAGCTTATCTGTAAATTTCAAGGACTTTTTAATATATGAATCGGCAACGACGCGGTAACCATAATCAGAAACAACCACCTTTTGCTGAACCTTTCCGGGAACAATATATGCACCATCTTCAGAAAAATCAATAACAGAGGTTATTACAGGCTCCTTATAACATAACATTTTCAAGGTTTTATTTAAATCATCCACGTCAAAGCTCTTATTGTATTTGGCGTAAAAAACGACTGTATTATCCGGTTCAAATAGTCTGTTACGAGAAAGACCGAGTTTAATTTTTTCGCACATATCCTTACTCTCCCGAATTATCGTTTCTGCGCATTATTTTTTCAATAAGAGATTGCTTAATACCCCAGAGCTTACCTGAAAAATCCACGTAGTACCTATGAGGATTTTCAAACCTTGTAACCTCTTCCCAGAGTGTATCAACCTGTTCACCGCAATATGCTTTTATATCGTCAAGAGACGGATTGCTGTAAACTAACTCACCGTTTTTAAATATTGTAACAAGCATTTCTCTTGCAACAAAGTTATCAACAGTTTTTCTTTTCCATGTAAAATCAGGGTCAAAAAGCGAGTAAGTCTTTTCTTCGCCGATACTTTCTGTATCAAGTGTCAAAACATCTGCAATTGCTTTACCTGTTTCCATATCAAAAAGTCGCCATACTCTTTTTGAACAAGGTGTGGTGATTTTGTTAACGTTATTACTAAGCATAATTGCAGGAATTTTTTCCCCATTTTTTTCTGTTTCGCAAAGCTTATACACACCATCAAGAATAGGAGATGAGGATGAAGTCAAAAGCTTTTCACCAACAATAAACCCATCTATTTTTGCGCCTTGATTAAGCATATCCTTTATGAGAATTTCATCAAGAGAATTGGAAGCGTATATGCAACAATCAGGGAAGCCTGCTTCGTCAAGCATACGCCTTGCGCGCTTTGAAAGATACGTCATATCTCCGCTGTCAATTATAATGCCTGCGGGACGTAACCCTTCAGGAACAAGCACCTGATTGAAGGCTTCTATGGCGTTTTTTACACCACTCTCAAGTGTATCGTAAGTATCAACAAGAAGCGCTCCTTCATCACCATGCTCTTCAAGATAAACAGTAAAAGCCTCAAGCTCAGAGTCAAACAACTGAACCCAACCGTGACTCATCATTGTTGAAGCAGGAATATTATATTTTTTTGATGCAGTTAAAAGCGAGGTTGCATCAATACCGCCTATATACGCCGCCCTTGCTCCTTGTATTGCGGCATCTGTACCGTGAGCGCGACGTGCACCCATCTCAATAACACGTTTACCCGAAGCTGCTCTGACTACCCTGTTTGCCTTAGTTGCAACAAGAGTCTGATAATTTATGGTATTAAGTAAAATTGTTTCTATAAGCTGAGCCTGAAGTGCAGGTCCGTGAACCTTAACAATAGGCTCGTTTGGAAAAACAGGTGTCCCCTCCGGCATGGCATATACATCACAGCTGAATTTGAAGTTTCGCAGGTATTCAATAAGTTTTTGGGAAAAACCTTGCTCAGATAAATATGCTAAAATATCTTCATTAAATGATAAATCTGCCAATTTCCTGCAAAGAGATTCAACGCCTGCCATAACTGCAAAGCCGCCCTTATCCGGTATTTCGCGAAAAAACATATCAAAAGTTACAACGTCATTTTCTTTACCTGCAGAAAGCAAGCTCTCTGCAGTTGTAAGACAATTATAATCTGCAAATAAATCTTTACGGGAAACCATAAAACACCTCGTAACAAAAAAATTATGTAAATATTTTAACATATACAAGTATTTATATCAAATGTTTTTATCAAAATATTTACCACACATAAAAAATACTTGAAACATATTAACGGTTGTGATAAAATTAAGACAGTTTAATACTCTAAAATTCAACAAAAGGGGTTGCTATGGATGAGAATCAGAAAACAGCCAATCGGCTCGAAGAACATCTGCGGAACCAGAGTTGAAGAAAGAAGAAAAACTATCGGGATGAAACAAAAAGATCTTCTTACCCAGCTTCAAATCCGCGGAGTAGACCTTAATGCGTCCGGCCTTTCTAAGTTAGAAGGTCAAATCCGTTCTGTTTGCGATACAGAACTTATTGCATTATCCGAAGTTCTTGGTGTATCTGTAAACTGGTTATTAGGTCTTGAAGATTAAATTCTTTTGGTGAGTGTAATTTCACACTCACCTTTTTATTAATAAAACAAAAATAAAAGGACACATTTTTAATATGGAAAAAATATTTATTATCGGTTTAATTATCGCTGTTGCTTTATTGACTTTTTCTGCTTGCAGTAAAAATCGAACTACACATAGCACACAAGGTGACACACAAAACACTCAGGCTACACAAAGCAACACATTTGAACAAATCACACCTGTAAAAGCAAAAGAAATAATGGATACACAAAAAAACTATGTTATTCTTGACGTGCGTACAGCCGAAGAATTTCAGGAAGGACATATAAAAGGTGCTATTTTAATTCCTGATTATGAAATCGGAGAAAAAGCAGAAAAAATATTAACAGATAAAGAGCAATTGATACTTGTTTACTGCAGAAGTGGCAGACGAAGTAAGCTTGCCTCACAGGAATTAGCAAATCTCGGCTATACAAATGTTAAAGAATTTGGCGGTATAATTGATTGGGAATACGGTATAGTAACTGAATAAAAAAACGGAGCAGATTAACAGTACCCTGCTCCGTTTTTTATTATAATTTTTTTAATATTTTGTACATTGTTCCTTCAAGCTCTTTGCTTGCCTGATTCAGGCACTTTCGTATTTCTATACCCTGAGGACAATGCTGTTCGCATTTGCCACACCCTATACATACGGATGCAGGTGCATAATCACCCGAAGAACATTTCACATATTCTTTAACCCCTGCTATTTTACTTTTTGAATAATGCTTATTATATGCTGAGAAAGTACCGCTTATGTTTATTTTTTGAGGACAAGGCACACAGTAATCACAACCGGTACAAGGCACCTTCATTTTTGAATTAATTGCCTTCACAACATTTTTGAGCATTAATTCATCTGCTTGAGTTATTTCGCCGATTTGAGTGTGTGTTGCAGTTTTTATATTATCCTCTACCATTTCATCGGAGTTCATACCTGAAAGCACAACAGTAACCTCCGGCTGATTCCACAACCATCTTAACGCCCATTGTGCAGGAGTATGCTCAACAGAATGCTCCTGAAAAATTCTGATTGCCTCATCAGGCAAATTATTTACAAGCCTTCCGCCTCGTAACGGTTCCATAATCATAAGAGGCATACCTTTTTTATGAGCGTGGATAAGTCCCCTGCGACCTGCCTGCGTCTGCTCATCCATATAGTTATATTGTATGAGGCACATATCCCAATCATAAGCATCAATAATTTTACAGAACATATCAGAGTTGCCGTGATAAGAAAAGCCAAATTGACGTATTACTCCACTTTCTCTTTTACCCTCTATCCATTTTTCTATACCGATGCTTTTAAGACGTTCCCACACCTTAATATCACTCATCATATGAAAAAGGAAATAATCTATATGGTCAGTACGGAGCCTTTTCAGTTGTTCATTTAAAAGCTTATCCAGAACTTCTGTTGTACGCATAAGCTGTGGTGGCAGCTTTGTTGCAATATACACCTTATCACGTATATTATTCTTTTCAAAAACCTCACCTATTACAGATTCGCTTCCGGGATAAATAAACGCCGTATCAAAATAATTAACACCCTTGTTAAAAGCTTTCATTATCTGACGCTCTGCATCCTCAAAGGTGATTTTGCCCATTTTCTTTTTAAAGCGCATACAACCAAAGCCAAGAACTGATAATTTATTACCGTATTTATCTTCTCTGTATTGCATAAAAACCTCCGATTAATTATATTTTACGAATTCAAAAATCAAAGTAATTCAAAATAATTTTTGTCAAAACGAATCAGGCTTTCATCACGCATTTTACACAATTCGTTAGACATAGCGCTACGGTCTACTGATAAAAAATCTGCCAACTGCTGACGGTTAAAGGGAATGCTGAAGGTTGAGCTGTTTTGTTTTTTTGCCTCTTCTGATAAATAAGAAATTAATTTTTCACGTGTTGTGCGTTGAGACATATGCCCTAATTTTTGCACAAGCTCTCTGTTCTTTTCGGAAATAATAAAAAACATATTCTGTACAACCATTGAATGAAAGCGACAGGCAGACGGACAAGTTGTAATAATCCTTTTAACATCAAAAAACATAACCGTACTGTTTTCAATCGCAACAACATCATTAAGCAATATACTGCTTTCAGAGGAAACATATGCCTCACCAAACATTTCACCAACAGAAATGTTCCTTAATATGCTACGATTACCCCAATAATCATCCTTTTGAATAAGCAAATTACCTTGCACCAGAACTGAAATATCATTTACCTGTTCACCCTGACGAAATACATATTCGCCTTTTTTGTAAGTACAAATCCGTGCTCCCAGACAAGATAACATTGAACCGATTTCATCTGCATTTACACCATAAAAAAGTCTTGTTTTTTCAAGAATGGGAATATATTTTTTCATAAATCATCACTTTCCGTTGTAAAAACAACCGATTTACTAAATCAATTATATTATAATACAAGCATAAAATCAATGGAGGTTACAATTATGATAAGAAAAATTATAAAAATAGATGAAGAAAAATGTAACGGTTGCGGTGCTTGTGCAACAGCCTGCCACGAAGGAGCAATTGAAATGATTAACGGAAAAGCAAAGCTTACCCGTGAAAATTATTGTGACGGCTTAGGTGACTGCCTTCCTGCCTGCCCTACCGGTGCAATAACCTTTGAAGAAAGAGACGCGCCTGCTTACGATGAGGCTGCAGTTCTTGCATCTAAAGAAAAGAAAGCTGCTCCTCTTGCTTGCGGATGTCCGGGCACGCAGTCAAAAAAGCTTGTAATAAACCAAAGCACACAAGAAGCACCTGTAGCAAACATACACAGTCAGCTTTCACAATGGCCGGTGCAAATTAAGCTGGTACCTGTTAATGCACCTTATTTTGATAATGCTAATCTTCTGGTTGCGGCAGACTGTACCGCATTTGCATACGGAAATTTTCACAACGATTTTATAAGAAATCACACAACAATAGTAGGTTGCCCAAAGCTTGACAGCGTTGATTACACAGATAAGCTTACTGCAATAATTGCAGGAAACAACATTAAAAGCGTTACGGTTGTAAGAATGGAGGTACCTTGCTGTGGCGGAATTGAAAACGCAGTCAAGACTGCCTTACAAAAAAGCGGTAAGTTTATTCCATGGAGAGTTGTTACTATATCTCTTGACGGAAGAATTATTCAAAACTGAACCATAAAAAATATAACAAACAACGGAGCAGCTTCCAAAAGACTGCTCCGTTTTTCATTTTAATTTATATTACATTAAAGAAATATTCGGTAATAAGCTCAGGACTTTGCTTCATACCGTTTTCAATCCACCATTTAAGGCTCTCTGTAAACGTAGACACAATGTGATATTTCCAAAACTCTTCAGGAACATTTTTCGATTTTTCTGAATTAAACAAAGATGAATGTCTTTCTACAAGTTCAAGAAAATTATTGCGAAAATATGTTAAAAATAAATCATTATTCTGACAAGATAACAGAACCAGTATATTATTATCATTTTTTTGCAAATGCTTGAATAAGTGTAATATAACAGAATCCGAGCTTTGACAATCAAAGATGTGCTTATGTTCATGATTATTGTTTTTTTCCGTATCAAAAATATGGCAAAAAAGCTCTTCGCAAAATTCTTTAAGAAGAAAATCCTTTGTTTCAAAATGAGAATAAAAGGTTGCCCTGCCAACGTCTGCATATTCAATTATTTCGCCAACTGTAATCTGATTAAAATTCTTTTCAGAAAGTAATTTTGTGAAAGCGTTAAAAATTGCTTCACGTGTTTTTCTTTGACGTCTGTCCATATTATTTCTCCATACAAATTTTGAAAAATGTTCAATAATGAATAACAAAAAAATATCGTATATTGTATCTGCATTTTTAAGTAATATAATAATATTGAACAATATGTTCAATACAAGACTCATTGTACCACAACCAACCTTTTAAGTCAATTGGAGTAAATTATGAAAACTCAACGAAACATTTTAATTGCATTTATACTTAACCTTTCCTTTTCTGTATTTGAATTTATTGGTGGCATAATTACAGGAAGTGTTGCAATTATTTCGGATGCTATTCACGATACAGGTGATGCCGTAAGCATCGGAATATCTTATTTTTTAGAAAAGAAAAGTAAAAAGCAACCTGATGAAAAATACACCTTCGGATATTCCCGTTACTCTGTTCTGGGCGGTTTTATCAGCACCTTAATACTTTTAATCGGTTCAGCAATTATGATAATAAATGCAATCAACAGAATAATAAATCCTACCCTCATTAACTACACCGGAATGATTGTTTTTGCCGTTGTCGGAGTTTGTGTGAATTTGTGTGCCGCATTATTTACACACCACAAGGGCTCATTAAACCAAAGAGCAGTTAACTTGCACATGCTTGAAGATGCACTTGGTTGGATTGTTGTATTAATCGGTGCCGTTATAATGAAATTCACAAATATTTCTGTTATTGACCCTATAATGTCTATTTGCGTTTCAGCTTTTATATTTTTTAACGCTGCCAAAAATATGAAAGAAATTTTTGATTTATTCCTTCAAAAAGCTCCTGAAAATATCAGTATAGAAAAGATTAAGACACATATTACAGAAATTGATGGAGTTATTAGTGTTCATCATATTCATCTGTGGAGTATGGATTCAAACAATAATTTTGCATCCTTGCACGTTGTTACAGATTGTGACACACACGACATCAAAGATAAAATAAGAAAAGAATTACACTCTCACGGAATATGCCATGTAACAATAGAAACAGAAAAAAGCACGGAGCATTGCCATGACAAAGAATGCCACATAGAAACTAACACCGACCATCACCACGGTCACCATCATCACCATCATCATTAAGT
>JAZUMM010000149.1:0-6794 GCA_045603625.1 Acutalibacteraceae bacterium
TTTGTTCATCGCACGTTTCAAACGATAGCTTTGACATAATATCTTTTATTACAGAATTTATATATTTATTTTGACAATTAAACGTTGGAAACACACTTAATTCTCTTTTAAAATCCTTTAAAATCTTATGAATATATAATCGTCTTAAGCCATTTAATTTACGCAACCTGAAGCACTCTTTTTCTGTCGCTCTTTCCAAAGCTTTTTTATCGATTATATCCTTAATTGAAAGAATAATATCTTTAGAAATATATTCGCAAAAATGATTAATAATGCTTACAGACGTTCCGTGCCTTCCGCCCTTTATAAAAATGGCAAAATCAAGGTCGCAGGCAGATATCAAAGTTAATAAAGAACCAACATAACCCTCACCTAAATCAAAACACCTTATTCCTGTTGATATCATTCCTGAAAATAGTGCATATTTCAAAGCGTGAGAATTTAGCTCCCCATCTGTTAAAACACCTATTTTTTTACCCTTAAAAAGTGTCCCGAGAGCGCTACCAATCAACGATGCATATTCAGGTGTACATCCACTGAAAATACAAGTTAAATCCGGTTCTTCATCTGATTTTTGAAAATAATCACCTGTTCTTGTAAAAGGGCGGATTTTCGAATTATTTTCAAGAAAGGTTCCTTCAGAAACAAGAGAATGATGACCAAGACAAGTACCGCTGAAAACCGCACTGTTACGTAAAACAGAAACGTTTTCACAGCTTAAAACATTTTCAAGATAACAACCACTTGAAACATAATTATCATTAAGTAATACACTTGATTTTACGTGTGTATTTTTTGAAATAAGCGTATTATCGGTAATCACACAATCAGGACCGATTATGCAATCCGACTCAATCTGAACATTGCTACCGATAAAAACAGGCGGAATAATAACAAAATCACCTTTTTGAATTTCACCTGTTGTGTAAATGCCTTCAGCTACCTCAGGTAATGTTATATTTGTTTTTTTATTCAAAACAGTACAAACAAGCTGTTTATATGACAACAAGGAATCTATATTAAATATATAATCCGCACCATGTATCCTTGTAATCCCCTTAAAATTCCTTATTTTTTTATACATTTCTTCAGAATTCAATTCATTAAACAATTCAATAAAAAAGGATGTTTTAAATATATGCCCGCAAGCATTTCCGCTTTTATCAGTAATATCAGCCGATTCAAGGTTAAGTAATGCAATTTTTTTGAAATTATGTGAAAATTCAAAATAAATGTTGCTGAACAGCAAAAGAACGTTAGATGCTCCGCTGTTTAAAATTTTTTCAGATAATTCATTGAAATTATTAACAGAAGCAAGACCTTCATATTTCACATTACCATATATAACAGATTTATTAATATCTGAATATTTAAGCTCTTTAAATAACCTTTCGCCTAATTCTTCAGTAATTAACGGCAAAAATAAATGTGAATTTACTCCCGTATAATCAAAAATCTCCTTATTTTTAACATCAAGAATAACCACAAACATCAACTTTCCCCCGAAAAAATCAATTACATCTTTAAAATGTTCAAAAAATATGATAATATGTAAAAAAATCAAAGGAATAGTGTTAATGAAAAAAGTAGATATATTTACAGACGGTGCGTGTAGCGGAAATCCCGGACCCGGTGGTTGGGGTGCAATACTCAGATGCAACGGAACAGAAAAAGAAATAAGCGGTTCTGAAAAAGAAACAACAAATAACAGAATGGAATTGACTGCGGTAATAAAATCCCTTGAAGCATTAAAATACCCTTGCGATGTCGTTTTAACAACAGATTCAAAATACGTATGCGACGCTATAAATGAAAAATGGGTATACTCATGGAGAGATAACAACTGGCGTAAAAAAGATAAAAAGCCGGCTTTAAATCCTGATTTATGGCAGCAGCTCCTTTCACTTTTAGAAATACACAACGTAACATTTGTATGGGTAAAGGGTCACAACGCTCATCCTGAAAATGAACGATGTGATAAATTAGCAGTTTCTGAATATTCAAAATACTTATAAAATTTGTGTCATACTCCTTGTAGTTTCATATTATGAAACAGGGCTTGCCCTAAAACAAGGAGGAAAACTATGGCAACTTTTACTAACCAAGCTACTTTAACTTATAACGGAAACACCACCGTTTCAAATATTGTAACCGGTGAAATCACAGAGATTTTAAATGTTTCCAAAACAACATTAAACGCGTGCTACTACCTTGATAACTGCGGTATAACCTATGTTGTTACCTTAACAAATACAGGCAGTACACCAATTACGGATATCAGTGTAAGTGATAATCTTGGTGCTTATACTTTTAATGCACAAACACTTATACCATTAGTTTACGAGGCTGAATCCGTCCGATACTTTGTAAACGGAGCTTTGCAACCAAATCCTACAGAGGTTGTTGGTGAGAGTGTTGTTTTCAGCGGAATTACAATCCCTGCAAACTCAAATGCAATGCTTATTTATAAGGCAGATGTAAATGAATTTGCACCACTCGCACCCGAATCGGTAATAACAAACACCGTAACTGTCACAGGTGCAGGAGTAATAAATCCTGTTACAGCAACAAGCACACTTGGTGTATGTGAAGAACCGCGACTTGAAATAACCAAAGCTCTTTCACCTTCAGTTGTTAACGACAACGGTCAAATAACCTACACTTTAACAATATTGAACTACGGCAACAACGAAACTCTTGTAACAGATAACATTACTGTTACAGACACATTCAACCCAATATTAGAAAATATAACGGTAACCTATAACAACACAACGTGGACCTCACCTGCAAACTACACATACGATACAACAACGGGTGTGTTTACCACTCTTCCCGGTCAGATTACTGTACCGGCTGCAACAATAACCCAAGACCCTGTAACAGGTGCACAAACTCTTTCTCCGGGTGTAAGCACAATTACAATTACAGGCAATGTATAAGAAAAAAACTTGTATGCAAATCGCATACAAGTTTTTTTACTTAAATCTTTTATAATCAGGAACAAACCTTTCAACAAAAGCATAGAACTCTTTACTATGATTATGGTGTTTAATATGTGCTAACTCGTGAACAACAACATAATTTATAAAATCCTCATCCTTGTCCATAAGGTATAAAGAAAAATTTATACTGTTTTTTCCCGAACAGGAGCCGTATCTCTTTTTTGCAGAATTAATTTTAACAGATGTCGGTCTGACACCCATAATATTTGAATAATGCTCAACCTTAACAGGCAGAATTTCTTTAGCTTTTTTGCGAAGCTCAGCAATATCTTTTTCCGTATAAGCTTTAGCATTTTTCGCTTGTTCCCTTTGGGTAATAATTGCATTTTCAAGCCACTCTTTTTTACTTTGCATAAAAGAATCAATTTGCTTTTGCGACACAAAATACGGTGCCCTGACAACAATATTACA
Organism: Acutalibacteraceae bacterium; assembly: GCA_045603625.1. GTDB lineage: Bacteria > Bacillota > Clostridia > Oscillospirales > Acutalibacteraceae > DTU089. The sequence goes on from JAZUMM010000149.1 coordinate 3,417, forward strand.
TTGAGAATCGACCTGAACAGAAATACTTTTTCGTGAAGAACGAACTACCGTATATTCAAAAACCATAATCAAAACCCTCTTTCATATTCAGCTATTGGCTTACCGCCTCTTGATAAATATTCATTATAAAGCTTCTGCTTATATTCTTTTGTATATTCATAAGTCCACAAATTATAAACACCGCTGAAGCTTTCAAAGGTTTCATCAGGATAAACCTTTTCTGTACCTTTAACGTACGGTAAAGGTATTTCAACAGTACCGTTAGAAGCAATAAAATAGTTACCCTTGGCTACCTCAATTGATTTGCGGTTTGTTGGATGAACATCCCACGTTTCATCGAACTTAATTTGCGTTGCAGGAAAAAGCACACACTTTGCGCCGACGAGCTCATAAAACCTTTCGGTTGTACCAAAATGACAATGATGAGCCTGTTGGACAATATCTGCTTTAAGATAATTCGGGTATCGCGCTTCAAGAATATAGCTTTCCTCGTGACCTGCATCACCGGGAATAAGAATTTTTGTGTTTTTTGCAGTAATCATAAGAACAACAGAAGAGTCATTGTAATTACTGTTATCACCGGGAAAAACATCTTCATGGGAACAAAGGATATCAAACCTGACATCATCAATATAAAAGGACATACCTGTATGAGGCCGAACAAGAGAAATTTCAGGATGAGCAGCAATTGCATCCCTTGTATTTTTATCATACATTTTCATCCAGGATTCACTATCCCTGTGATTTATGGGTAAAAGATTCATATAAACCTTATCTACAACAGTATCCTTCATATAAAAATTGAGATAATTGGTAAACTGAGCAACGTGGTCATCGTGACCGTGTGTAATATACCAGCCTGAAATATGAATTTTTTCACCTTCGGGTGTTCTTTCTTTAAAAAAATCATATATTCTTTCACAATCATTTACAGAATATGTATGGGCGCTGTCAATAACAAAAAATGAACCTGACGGAAGCTTGAGAATATAGCACATACCACAATCTATAAGACTATGGTCAACCTCAAACTGCCAGAAGGTTACATCTGATTTATTTTCAAATTCAACAGGCTCAAAATCAGGTAATTTTGTATTACCGTCAATTACAACACGAACAGAATTATTACAGCTGTAATATCCTGCACAAACAAGAGTATCATCCTTAAAAAAGAACACAAAAAAATTATTCTCAATTTCATTTCTGTTGATCACTTTAAAATCTGATTTTTGCTCTAAATCATCACAAAACTCCTTAAAAGAAGTAAAATCAACATCATTATATAAAAACAATTCACATTCCTTATCAGAATTATAGTGTTGCGCTTGTTTATTTAAAATTAAATTAGCAGAAGAATTAACTTCAAAAAGTATTTCATTAAACATTTTTTGCCTCAAATTATATATTTTTTATATACTCAACAATTTCTTTTTCGGTTGCCGATACCTTACCTTGAACCATTGTATCTCTGCCACCGCCACGACCGTTAAGAGTATTATTAAACTCACGTAAAAAGCCTTTAAAATCAACGGTTTCGGATCCGATTATATATGAATAGCCTTTATTATCATCCCCCGAAAAAACAAAACACATTTTGCATTTTTGCATACCGTAATTAACCAAATCACGCATCATATCGGCATCAAAATTCTGTGAAAAATAATAAAGATTATCACCGGCTGAAGCAAACGAAGAACGAGCAGCCTGAGCAACAGAATTTTTAAACGAATAAAACTGCCTGTCTTTACTTTCAAGCTCATTTTTCAAGCGATCAACTACATCAAAAACCTCTGTTTGCTTTGCGGAAAGCAAATTGGAAATATCATAGACACTTTTGTACTTATTTCTGTAATCCTGCAATGCATCAAAACCACTTTTCATAACAAGACGTATACCACCGCGATGGCGCATAAAATCAAGAATTTTTATAATTCCGATTTCACCCGTTGACCGTAAATGAGGAGCACAGCAAGCACATAAATCAGTATTTTCAATTCTGACAAGACGAACATTTTCCGTTAAATCTAATTTACTGCGATAATCAAGAATTTTCAGCTCATTCTCAGACGGAAAAAAGCATTCAATTGAATAGTTATTATATACGGCATAATTAGCCTTATCCTCAATTTCATCTAACTGTTGTCGTGTTAATTCACCGTTAAAATCAATTGTAACGTAATCATCCTCCATGTGAAAGCCTACATTATCATATCCGTAAATTGAATTAACTATTCCCGAAACAACGTGTTCACCTGAATGCTGTTGCATTCTTTTGAAACGAGTTTCCCAATCAATTATACAAATGTATTTTTCACCTTCTGAAACTTCATTTTTTGAAAAATGAACAATTTTACCATCAATTTCCTGAACATCAAAAACAAATGCATCACCAATATAGCCCGTATCTGCTTTTTGACCGCCACCTTCAAAAAAGAAGGCGGTTTTATCAAGAATAATTTTATAAATATCAGAAGATTTGACGCAACTTAAAACTGTTGCGTCAAACTTTGAAATATATGAATCTGTATAAAACAACTTTTCACTTAACATATTTAACAACCTTTAAACATAAAGTAATGCTACTGCAATAACAAACTGAGCAGAATAATAAAGCAAATGATTAATAATTATTGCAGGACGGCTTGTTCTTTTCTTTTCGGTAGTACCGAAATATAAGCCTGATAAGAAAACATCGGATGCAAGAAATAAAATAAAACCGATTGTAAATATAAGTGCCGGCAAAGAATAATCAAATATAGCATAGCCTGAGCTAAGACCGTACGTAAAGCCCAGAATAAACATATAAACTACCGTAATCTTTTTATATCCTCTGTAATCAAGCTTCATTAACGGTTGAGAAATAAACACAACTGCAACACACACCAAGCCTGCAGCAACTGAGCCGATTAACGCTTTAGCATTAAAACCAAAATTAATATAAAGAGCCGCTATGTAAAAAATATGACCAATACCAAATGATGAAAAGCCTGCATACAAGTATTCTTTTTCATACTTTTTAAACACGTATTTCAAATCAAGTGCAATATCTCCAAGCAAACCCCAAACACCACCAACTGCAACAAGTGCACCGACAATTTTAGGACAAGATGGATTTTCAACCATAGCAAATAAAGCCGTTGATATAAAACAAACACTTGCAATTGCTTTAACAAAGGCAACCTGTAAGGTAACCTTTGCCGTTCTTTTACTTATAAAAACAAGAAAAAATACCACACCAATTATTAATGATACGTATGTCACACTATCCCCTCCATAGTTTATAATATCATATTTGTTATACAAAAACAAAAAAATTTAATTGATTGTTTGCATAAAATTTTCGTTCAAAGTTTGTTAATAATAACAAATAATTTTCAC
>JAZUMM010000150.1:0-7218 GCA_045603625.1 Acutalibacteraceae bacterium
CGGTTCGGATAATTCCTTTCACCCTAATCTAAAAGAGAATGATAAAAGGAACTGTAAAAACGAATGTTTACAGTTCCTTTTAATTTATTCTTCTTTTTTTAATTTTACAGTTGCTTTAAACAAATCTCCATCAATGCTGATAATCAGCTCTCCGCCCTGGAGAATGCAAAGGTCTTTTGCAATTGAAAGCCCCAACCCGTTACCTTCATTTGTTCTTGACTCTTCACCACGCACAAATCTTTCCGTTAACATTTCAGGTGATATGTTAAGAGGCTCCTTAGAGACATTTTTAATTTCAAAATAACCGTACTTTTCATCTTCATAAACAGACACGTAAATTCTTGTGCCGTATGCAGAGTATTTTTTTGCATTGCTGAAAAGATTTGAAATAATACGGTTTGTTTTTAATCCATCTGCAAAAATAACAGGTGCACTTTCAGGCTCCGTAAATTTCACCTCGTTTTTATTCACTTCAAAATCCGGCGAATATTCAACAATTGTCTGTACCGCAAGCTCAGATAAATTAAGGTAAACCTTATTTAATTGAACGTTACCTGTTGAAACCTTGGATGCTTCAATTAAATCCTCAATCAATCTTTTTAATTTATTTGACTGATTATTAATTACATCAATGTATTCGTTTGCTTTTTCATCTTCAACGTTGCACTTATGCAATAAATCAGAATAATTGATAATTGATGTAAGAGGTGTTTTTAAATCGTGAGAAACGTTGGTAATAAGCTGTGTTTTCATTTGCTCATTCTTCACCGCCTGCGCAACGGCAACCTTTAATGATTCATTAGAATCCTCTAAATTCTTTGAAAGCTTTATAAGTGAAGCCGGTGATTTTTCGCTTATTTCTGCATTTTCATGATTTTCAGATGCTGCAATTATTTTATCAAGTGTGTTAACATATCGCAAAACAAAATACATAACAACACCATTTAAAATAACCGTAACGCCAACACAAAACAGAGCAAATTCATCAACGTTATAACAGAATAATAACATAAATGATAATACAGCATTTATAATAAAATACAAAACGCCAAAAGCAATTACTCTTTTTCTGAAAACCTTTGGTTTATATGAAAGTACGTTTTTAATTTTATAAAATAAGCTACGCATAAGGCAGAAAAGCTTATTTAAAACCATATAAATCAATGTTCTTTTTAAAACATTCTGTCCGCTTTTTGCAACCTTGACAACTGAAGAGAGCCAGACTGTAAACAATACAAACAATACAAAAAGCAAAATAATACATAATATTTTGCAATCCTGTGTAAAAATGAATTTGTCAAAAAACTCTGTACCAAAAGAGGCAACATCATGGAAGCACACCGATGCACCAAAGCCAAACAGAATAACACATGCAAAAAACAAATCAAGAGGAATTTTATCTATCCAGATTGTTTTTATACTTTCATCAGGTCTTTTGCCAAGAATTTTAAAATATATAACAAGGAACAAAACAAGAAGAATCAAAGCAATTAATAATTCAACTGCATATTTTTTTACAGAAGAATCTTTTGCCATTTTATACGTAGCATACATACTTGAATAAATGTCATCTTCTTTAAACTCTTCATCAAAATAAATGCAAAGAACGTTTACATTACTTCCCTCAAAAACCTCATCAGGCTCTAAATACTCAAAGCCTTTATATTTACGGTTTTCTTTATTGACAAGAATATAATTATCGCGGTTTGTCAGATTTTTTGGTATAGAATCTATATTTTTATAAACGTTACCATCCAAATCAACTATATAGTATTTAAGATTTTTAACGTTTTCCAGTCGTTCCTGCGCCAATGAAACTCCGTACCTGTTTTCTGCTTCAGTTTCAACAAATGCATCATATTGTGCAGAAATACTGTTTCTTATCTCTTTTTCGGAATATGCCAGGCTCACGGTTCCGCTGAAGGCAGAGTCCATGTTCATTTCCTTATTAACGCTATATAAATTTTCGGTAAAACCATAATCATTTAAAAACGCATCTTCCCTCACAAGAGATTCAAATAAAAGAAACTCCTGTCCCTTTGCATTTACAAGAATCTTTTGTGCAGTTTTAATTTGCTCCGGATCCTCTACGTTAACGTAAACCTCTGTTGAATAATTTGAAGGCAAGGTTACTTCCTCAGTTCCTTCATAAAGATAATACGTATCATCCCAATTATTAACAGCATACTCTAATTCTGATTTTATTATTGATGCTTTATAATCAAGAATATTATTTATAATAGGCTCACAAACCTGATCCTTATACTTATTGGCTTGCTTTACAAACTCTTCAGAATTAGCACACGACAAATTTTTGCAGGAATAAAAATCCTGATGAAATCTGTTTATAAATCCATCGGTATTGTAAAAGGATACATCCTCGCCCTTCAAGTACGCCTTCGGACCTAATACAATGCAATTTAATGCAGCATCATATACAATAGAAAACGTTAATAAAAAAGCAACAACCGCTATTAACCAGCATAAAAACTTTGTAAAAAATGAATACTTAAATTTTTTCAACTTTGTATCCAAGTCCCCACACCACCTTCAAATATTTAGGTTCTTTAGGATTAATTTCTATTTTCTCACGAATGTTTTTAACGTGTACCGTGACTGTTTTTTCTGTTTTGAAGGCAATTTCATTCCATACCGCTTCATAAATCTGTGAGCCGGACAAAACCTTGCCCATATTCTTCATAAGATATTCAAGAATACTGTATTCCCTTGCAGTAAGCTTTACAGCTTCACCGTCCACAGAAACCTCTTTCGTATCTGTATTGAGCATAAGACCGCCTGTAACGTATACCGAATCTGTTTTAACAAGACTGCCCAAGCTTACATACCGCCTTATTTGTGAACGTACCCTTGCAACAAGCTCTAAAGGATTGAAGGGCTTTGTAACATAATCGTCACCACCAAAGCTAAGCCCTGTAATTTTATCCGTATCCTCACTTTTGGCAGATAAAAGAATAATGGGAAAATTGTGCTTTTCACGTATTTTCAAGGTTGTACGCAAGCCATCAAGGCGAGGCATCATAATATCAAGCACAAGGCAATGAAGCTCTGTATTTTCAATCACCTCAAGTGCCTCAAATCCATCTGATGCAATAAGCACCTCATAGCCCTCACTCTCAAGGTAAATTCTTATGGAATCAAGAATTGCCTTATCATCGTCACAAACAAGAACACGATACATTTTAATGCCTCCAAGCAAAATAGAAATTATATCCTGAGAAAAAGATACAATATTCAAATTAACATCTGATTTAAAAATTATAAAGAATCGGTAAAGATTCTGATTTTATTTTAATACTTGCCACTTTATCTTTCAAGGCTATCATTAATAAACCGGTTCACATTTTGATATTTTGTTAAAATCACTAAATAATGCCCTTATGATTTTACGACTCAGCTATGTTTTATTATTGAAAACAACCACTACATTATGGTATTATATAAAATGGTGATTTAAATGATTTCATGCCAAAAAAACTGCAATGTTTTTATGTGCCCGTCAAAAAAGAAAAATCCTGATTTAGGTGATATGTGCATCGGTTTTCCCAAGGATTACACCGTGCTTGACCTTGAAACAACAGGGCTCAATCCGTTAACTGATTTAATTATTGAGTTCGCCGCTGTCAAGGTACGTGACGGTAAGGTTTGCGACACCTTTCAAAGCCTTTGCGACCCCGGTTTTCCCATACCGGCTGTAATAGAAGCAATTACGGGAATTACAAACGAAATGGTACGCTTCGCCCCTAATCCGAGAAAGGTTCTTCCTGATTTTCTTGACTTTGTAGGCGATGATTTTGTTGTTGGTCACAACGTGCTTTTTGATGCAAGGTTTATTGCCGCTTCAAACGGTGATTTTAAAAACCCGCTCATTGATACTATGCGTATTTTCAGAAAGCTTCACCCCTCACTTCCACACCACAGACTTTCGGATATGGTAAGCTTTTACAACACAAAAAACGATAATGCTCACCGTGCATTATCTGACTGCTATGCAACACAAAGCTGCTTCTGTTTTATGAACAAGGAAGTTATTGATACATATAAAGACACAAATGAATTTTTAAAAACGTTAAAATAAGAGAAAGAGGTAAAAATATGATTTTTAAAGAATACCACAAGGACCTGACAAGCCTTCACATCGGTACAGAAAAACCACGTGCATACTTTATTCCGTATGACAGCTTGGAGGATGCGCTTTCAGGCGACCGCAACAATTCATATTATTTAACAAACCTTTGCGGTAACTGGAAATTTAAATACTTTGACTCCTTTGAAGATTTAAACAAGGACTATGCAACAAAAGATTTTAATATTGACTCTCTTGAAGAAGTATACGTTCCCGGTGTTGTTCAGCTTTACGGTCTTCCTGAAATTACAGATACACCTCTTTACTCTAACCTTAAATACCCATTTTCAGTTGACCCGCCACATGTTCCCGACAAAAACCCCTGTGCATTTCACATAAGAGATTTTGAAGTATCTGAGGAAATGCTTGAAAGAGATAATATTCTCACCTTTGAAGGTGTTTCATCCTGCTTTTATTTATGGGTGAACGGTGAATTTGCAGGTTACAGTCAGGTATCACACTGCACAAGTGAATTTGATATTACAAAATATCTTAAAGCAGGTACAAACAGAATAAGTGTGCTTGTTGTTAAATGGTGCGACGGCTCATACCTTGAAGACCAGGATTATTTCAGATATACAGGTATTTTCAGAGAGGTTTATATCCTTTCACGTAACAAAACAAGACTCAAGGATGTTTATATTAAGCAGGAGCTTTGTGATGATTTATCCCTTTGTAAATTACACATTGACTGTGAGCTTACAAGCAAAGCAGACATTCTTTACGGACTTATTGCTCCCGGCGGAATAGTTATTAAAAACGGTGAAAGCAAAAAGGCGTGCTTTGATATTGAAATTCAAAAGCCTCTTTTATGGAACGATGAAAAGCCGTATGTTTACACTCTTTTCCTTACAGTTGAAGATGAAATTATTCCTTTCCAGCTTGCTTTGAGAAAAATTGAAATCAAGGATAAAAAACTGCTTATTAATAACAAAGCAATTAAACTTAAGGGTATTAACCGTCACGATTATTCTCCTGATACAGGCTACGCGGTAGATGTTCAGCACATGACAAGAGATTTACTTATGATGAAACGTGCAAACGTTAACGCCATAAGAACCTCTCACTACCCCAATGACCCTCGCTTTTATGATTTAGCAGAAGCTCTCGGCTTCTTTTTTATTGATGTAGCGGATATTGAAACTCACGGTATGGGCTTTAATACAGATGCGGATTGGGACTGGACACGTTGGAGCAGACTTTCAACAATAGATGAATGGCGCGATGCTTACGTAGACAGGGCTGCCCGTCTTTTTGAAAGAGATAAAAACCACGGCTCCGTTATAATGTGGTCCCTTGGTAATGAAAGCGGTTGCGGTTACAACCACAGAGCAATGCGCGAATACATTAAAAGCCGTGATGAAAACGCTATTGTGCACTACGAAAATTCTCACCTTCAGTTCACCGCTGTACCTGAAGGCGAAAGCTGGGCAGACATTTCAGACGTTGAAAGCAGAATGTACCCAGGCTACCAATACACAATAGATTACCTTAAAAATCCTGAATACACAAAGCCGTTTTATATGTGCGAATACGTTGACTCAATTACCACAGGCGACGTTTATCCTTTCTGGGAATTAGTAGACGCAAACGACAATTTCTGTGGCGGCTGCATTTGGGAATGGTGTGACCACAATGTAAACATTCCTGACGAAAACGGCAACCCACGTTACTTCTACGGTGGTGACTTTGGCGAATTCCCTAACGATAACATTTGTTGCCTTGACGGTCTTGTTTTTTCAAACAGAGAAGAAAGACCGGGCTACTATGATATGAAAAAGGTTTACGAGCCTTTCAGAAGTAGTTTTAAAGACGGCACACTTACAATTAAAAGTGTACGTTATTTTGAAAGCCTTGAGGACTACTATCTCCAATGGAATTTATCTTCAAACGGAAAAGAAATTGTTTCAGGCAAAATAGATAATCTTGATATTCCTGCACAAGAAGAAAAATCCTTCCGACTTTTTGATATTAAGGATTATGACCTTTCAGGTGACTGCTTTGTTACTGCAACCGTACACCAGAAAAAAGCAACTCCTTGGGCACAGGCAGGCTATGAAATCGGCTTTATGCAATTTGAAATTGAAGCAAAAAAAGTAATCGTAGAACCTGAAAAATCAGATATAAAATTAGTTGAAGCAGAAAAAACTGCTACAATAAAATGCGGTGAAGTTGAATACGTTTTCAACAAGCCATACGGAAGAATTGATGCTATTTCAAAAAATGGCACTCAAATTCTTAAGGAGCCTGCAAAATTCAAATTATGGCACGCACCTACATACAATATGGGCTCATATAATGAATGGCTTGCAAATCACCTTGACCATATTTATCAAAAAACCTATTCCACAGATGTTATAAAGGATGCAGATTCTGTTACAATAAAAACAAAAATTGCTTTAGGCGGTCCTGCGAACCCACCTGTTATAAAGGCAGACGTTGATTATTTATTTAAAAATGACGGCACGTTAGAAATTTCATTTAACGGTGATATTCGCGAAAATATGCCTAACCTTCCAAGATTGGGAATTGAATTTATAATGTTTGAAGAATTTGAAAACATTAAATATTTCGGACTCGGTACACTGGAAACATATCCTGATAAATATCAGGCGGCACGTTTCGGCGAGTACGAATTAACTGTTACAGACAATTTCGTGCATTACGTAAGACCGCAAGAAAATTCATCACACTACAAAACACGCAGAGCAAGTGTGGTAAATGAAAACGGAACAGGTCTTTACGTTGAAGGTGCAAACGCAACAAAGGATTTTTCCTTCAATGCTTCACACATATCTGCAGAACAAATAACAGCGAAAAAGCATGATTTTGAACTTCGTAACGAAGGCAAAACGTTCTTTAATATTGATGCTCGTTTTACTGCATTAAGTGAATGGAGCGAGCTCAATAATGAAGAGAACAAGCGTTTATTTAACGAAAAACACGTAGAATTCTCATTCAGAGTAATTGTCAGATAAAAAGGATGATATTATGAAAAATCTAAAAAGCAAGCTTGGTTATGGCGTCGGTGCCATAGGACTTGATTTAAGCTACGGACTTTTTTATTCATACCT
>JAZUMM010000151.1:0-3772 GCA_045603625.1 Acutalibacteraceae bacterium
CGGCTTATGCAATTGAGCTTACAAAATATGCTTGTGAAATCGGTTGCGATGCAATGCTTCTTGTTACACCTTATTACAACAAAGCAACACAAAGAGGTCTTATTGAGTCATTTACTGCAATTGCAGATGCATCAACAAAGCCGTGTATTCTTTACAACGTTCCTTCAAGAACAGGTTGTAATTTAACTCCTGCTTCATGTGCTGTTCTTGCAAAGCACGAAAATATTGTTGGTATTAAAGAAGCAAGCGGTAATATTTCACAGGTTGCAGAGATTGCTGCACTTACAAATGGTGAATTTGATATTTATTCAGGTAACGATGACCAGATTGTTCCTCTTATGTCTTTAGGCGGTAAAGGTGTAATTTCAGTTGTTGCAAATATTCTTCCTAAAAAGACAGTTGAGCTTTGCGATAAATTCTTTTCAGGTGACCTTGCAGGCAGCTGCAAAATTCAGCTTGAGCTTCTTCCGCTTATTAACTCTCTTTTCTGCGAGGTTAACCCTATCCCTGTAAAAGCGGCAACTGCAGCTATGGGTTATGGTGATAATTTTGTTCGTCTTCCTCTCACAACAATGGAGCCGGAAAATGAAGAAAAAATGCGCGCTCTTATGAGAGAACAAGGACTTAACGTATGATAGCAAATAATTTAACTATAAAGAATAATATTCTCTATTTTGGCGGCAGAAGTACAGTTGAGCTTGCCGAAAAATACGGCACACCTGTATATGTTATGGACGAAAATAAAATTCGTGAGAATTGCCGTACATATGTAAATGCTATGAAAAAGCATTTTGGTGATAATGCAAAGCCGTTTTTTGCAAGTAAAGCCTGCTCCTTTAAAAGGATTTATAATATTGTCCAATCTGAGGGGATGTATGCCGATGTCGTTTCTTGCGGAGAAATTTATACTGCAAAAATGGCAGGCTTTAATATGGCAAATGTGTGCTTTCATTCAAACAGCAAAAATGATTATGACATTAATTTTGCTATGGATTGCAAGGTTGGTTGTTTTGCTTGCGATAATGCCGAAGAGCTTGAGGCAATTAATAAATTTGCAGGTGAACGTGGTATTAAACAAGATATTATTTTCCGTGTAACACCGGGTATAGATACTCATACTTACGAGGCAGTCAATACAGGTAAGGTTGACTCCAAATTCGGTTTCCCTATTGAAACAGGTTCCGCAATGGAAATCACCAAAAAAGCTTTGAAATGTGAAAATGTTAATCTTCTCGGTTTTCATTGTCACGTCGGTTCTCAGCTTTTTGAATCAAGCGTTTTTGTGCGTTCAGCAGAAATTATGCTTCAATTTATTGCAGATGTTAAAAATGAAACAGGCTTTGAAACAGCCGTTCTTGACCTTGGTGGCGGCTATGGCGTGAGATATACTGAGGGTGACTCTGTTATTGATATTGAAGATAACATTCGTCAGGTAGCTCAGTATGTAAAAAAACAATGCGCTTTGCTTGGTATTAAAGAACCGGAGGTTCATCTTGAACCGGGTCGCAGTATTGTTGCAGATGCAGGCATAACCTTATACAGAGTTGGCAACGTTAAGCGTATTGAGGGGTATAAAAATTATGTATCCATAGATGGCGGTATGGCAGATAATCCGCGTTATGCATTGTATCAGTCAGAGTATACCGTTGTTGCAGCAGACAAGGCAGAAGAAAACTGCGATTTTGTTTGCGATTTAGTCGGTAGATGCTGTGAAAGTGGCGATATTATTCAACCACAGGTTAAACTTCCCGCTTCGGTAAAAAGAGGGGATTTGATTGCGGTGCTTACAACAGGTGCATATAATTATTCAATGGCTTCAAATTATAACCGTATTCCCAAATTACCTGTAATTATGGTGAACGGTGATGAAGATTATGTTGCAGTAAAAGGCGAAACCTTGGAAGATATAATAAGAAATGATATGTAATAAAAAAACTGAAGTTTCAAAAATGAAACTTCAGTTTTTGTTTTATTCAATTGTGGTAAAAAGCTCGTCAGTACGTTTTCTTTTTTTAGTACGGAGTGTTACGCTATCTTTTTTATAACCTAAAGTAATTACAAGTCTCACAGGTTTATTTAAACCGCAGATTTTACGTATTTTTTTGTCATCAAACCAACCGAGTATACAAGTATCAAGACCTTGTGCTGTCGCTTCTGCAGTAATATATGCGGCAACGATGCCAATATCAATTGAACGGTAATCGTTCCCTTTTACTTTTGAACCGAATAATGCGGTTGAAACGTAATCATCTTCAGAAATAACAATAACAATCGGAGCCTGCACGGCAAATTTATTCAGCCCCATACCGGTAGTTTCCATTGCAATGTCCTTTGCTTTTTCACCTTTGCATACTGTAATGTGGTATGGTTGACCGTTACAAGCGGAGGGTGATAGCCTTGCACTTTCAAGAATAGCATCAAGCTTTTCTTGTTCAACTTCTTTTGTTTCGTCATAAGCTCTGCAGGATTGTCTGTTAATTGTAATTTCAGTAAAGTTCATAAATAACTCCTAAGTTTTTTTATAATTATACCATAATAGCAAAAAAATACAATAACAAGATAAATACGTTTTCTGATTGTGTTCGCCTTCGGCGAGGCGGTTCAAGTCCTGGTATATTTAAAAAAGCAAAAACCGAAAAACCCACAAAAAAGTGAATCTTTCGGTTTTGGTGCCGCTGACCGGACTTGATGGGCTACGCCCATCATTCGCAAGTAAACTTGCGAACACCCGATTATGTTCGCCTTCGGCGAGGCGGTTCAAGTCCTGGTTTATTTTAAAAAAACAAAAACCGAAAAACCCACAAAAAGTGAATCTTTCGGTTTTGGTGCCGCTGACCGGACTTGAACCGGTACGGTGTTGCCACCGAGGGATTTTAAGTCCCTTGCGTCTGCCTATTCCGCCACAGCGGCACATCCATTAAATTATAATCATTATGGCTATAAATGTCAAGATTATTTTGTTAAAAAAATCAATTTTTTCAATAAAAATACCTGAATTGAAAATAAATCAATTCAGGCATTATTTTTTATTCAGCAATTAAGTGTATTCTGTAGCTTACACCGTCACCGTTAGGCTTATGTGTAAGGTTAAGACCTGCATTCATAAGGTAAGCACCACTGTATTTTTTACCGCTTTCCTGGTCTACGTAAACCTTTTCAGGGTCAAGTCCTTTAAGGCGGAGCATAAAGAACTGGTCATATGCCTGACGCATATATACAACAGTGACAAGTGCTTCGTTTTTATCTTCGCTTACGTGCTCCCAAGCAACTCTGAATTGATTTTCAAATGGTGTGATAAGTCTATAAAGGTCACCATAGTGAATAACATCATAGTAGCGATGGTAAAGGGCAATTTGCGCAGTGATTTCTTCTTTTTCCTCTTTAGTAAGCTTATCAGGGTCAAGCTCATAACCAAATGAACCCCAGAGGGCAACGTTCATTTTTGTTTCGTAACCGGCTCTGCGACTTGCTGAAACGTGTGCCCCCATTGTAGAGGTAGGGTAGCACATAGATGTACCGTATTGAATAGTTAATCTTTCAATCGGGTCGGTGTTGTCGCTTGTCCATATTTGTGGTGAATAATAAAGCATACCCGGGTCAAAGCGTCCACCACCGCCTGAACAGTTTTCTAAAAGCAAATCAGGGAAATCTGTTGTGAGTCTGTTCATAATTTCGTATGTACCCAAAACAAATCTGTGGAACACTTCGCCTTGTCTTTCTTTCGGAAGGTGAGCACAAGAAACCTCAGTTAAGTTTCTGTTAAAGTCCCATT
>JAZUMM010000152.1:0-6547 GCA_045603625.1 Acutalibacteraceae bacterium
CTGATAAAAATGAGTTAACCTCTTTAAATATTGTTTTTGACAATATTACAGAAAATAATTCAGAAGAACTGATTTTTATAAAAAATGTAATTTCGGCTTTTATTAATGATGAAAAAACTTACGGAGATTTATTAACAGAAATAAGCTTTGATACTTGCCTGTATACAGTAAACAACAATACCCAAAAAGCAAAAATCGGCAACGTCGAAATGTTAATCGACGTTACCGAAATCGGTACAGTTATTACTGTTTTTCAAAGTATTCTTTAAGCTTTTCTGCAAGTAGCCTTGTTGCCTCGCCCCTGTGACTTACTGCATCCTTTTCTTCCGCAGTAAGCTGAGCCATTGTTTTTTCACCCATAACAAATAACGGGTCATAACCAAAGCCACCATCACCCACGGGTTCAAAACCAATGTAGCCTTCACATGTACCTCTTGCAGAAATAATATCACCATTGGGAAAAACGCAACACACAACAGAAACGTATCTGCCTGTTCTTTCCTCAACAGGAACATCTTTAAGTAGCTTTAAAAGCTTTTGATTATTCGCCTCATCATCACCGTGCTTACCTGCAAAGCGTGCAGAATAAACGCCCGGAGCACCAACAAGATAATCAACTGCAAGACCTGAATCATCTGCAACACAAGGCATTCCGCTTTCGCGACAACCGCTTTGCGCCTTTAAAAGTGCATTTTCATAAAATGTTTCGCCTGTTTCTTCAACATCGGTAATTTCAATACCTAATTGATCTGACGTTTTAACGTCAATACCCAAAGGCGAAAGAATACGGTACAACTCATCGCGTTTTTTCATATTGTGAGTTGCGATTAAAAATTCTAATGCCATTATCTGAAAAACCTCCCGAAAAAGCCCTTTTTCTTTTTAGGCTCTTCTGCAGCTTGAGAAGACTCTTCTTTTGCTTCTTCAATCGCTTCTGCAACCTCTTCTGCAACCTCTTCTGCTATATTCTCTGCTTCTTCAGTAATTTCATCATATTCAATAGCTTCATCTGCATCTTCAGAAAGCTCTTGTGCCTCTTCTGCTACTTCTTCAGCATGCTCCTGAGAAGGCTCTGCATTTTCTGACAATTGCTCTTCCGCCTGAATTTCTGCAAAAGCATTAAATATTTCACCCATTGCCTGTGCAAGCTCGCCGGTTTCATTTGCATCACTTTGAGGAAGCTCTTCTTTAATTGCAGAAAGGTCAATTTCATCCTCTTCATAATCTTCAGGAAGAGCCTCAAACAATCCCTCGGCAAAAGCCTTTGGATTAAATGGCTGTAAGTCGTCTATACCCTCGCCTACGCCTATAAATTTAACAGGCACCTTTAAATCGTTTTTGATAGAAAGCACAACGCCACCTCTTGCAGTGCCGTCAAGCTTTGTGAGAATAATACCTGTAATCTCTGCAATTTTTGCAAATTCGCGTGCCTGGTTCACTGCATTCTGACCTGTTGTTGCATCAAGAACAAGAAGAACCTCACGGTCGGAGTACGGTAACTCACGGTCAATAACACGATATATTTTTGCAAGCTCATCCATAAGATTTTTCTTATTATGAAGTCTGCCTGCTGTATCACAAATGATAATTTCGGTACCTCTTGCTTTTGCAGCAGAAATAGTATCAAAAATAACTGCTGCAGGGTCAGCACCTTCTTTGTGTTTTATAATATCAACACCGGCACGTTGAGCCCAAACGTCAAGCTGATCAATGGCTGCCGCACGGAATGTATCTGCCGCACCAAGAATAACGCTTTTGCCTTCTGCCTTGTAACGCGCCGCCATTTTACCGATTGTTGTTGTTTTACCAACACCGTTTACACCAATAACGAGAATAACAGAAGGAATGGTTATAAGACCCATATCCTCACCGCCTTCAAGCATATCGGCAACAATATTTTTAATTTCTTCTTTAACGTCTGCAGGATCCTTAATATTCTTCTTGCGAACAATATCATTAAGACGTAGTGTTATTTCAGATGCGGTGTTAACACCAACATCACCCATAACAAGTGCCTCTTCAAGCTCATCAAAAAGCTCCTGGTCAATAGACGTATAGCTATCAAGAACATTATCAATTGCACCTGAAACATTGTTACGTGTTTTTCTTAAACCGAAGTTTATTTTTTTAAAAATACCCAAAAAGTATCAATCCTTTGTGTGAATATGATTTTGTTTTTTATTACGTTAGTTTGTGCGAGTAACGCCGTTTTAGTGAACGACGCTGTACAAAGGTACTGCGAATAGATTAAATCAAGTTATTTGTAAAATTCTCTCGTCTTGTATTTGGCGTGAGATTTAGATGAAGAACGCAGATTTAAGATGCGACGCTGTACAAAAGTACTGCGAGCAGATTAATATGTTATTTCACATAAGCTCACGTCTTGTGATTTGACGTTAGTTTGTGCGAGTAACGTCGTTTTAGTGAACGACGCTGTACAAAGGTACTGCGAGTGAACTAAAACAAGTTAATCGTGCAAAATTACGTCAAATCAAATTTCGAAGCCATTTCGGCTGTCTTTAACTCCAACAGTTTAGAAACACCCTTCTCCTGCATGGTAACACCGTAAAGCATATCTGCCTCTTCCATTGTACCGCGACGGTGTGTAATAAGAATAAATTGTGTATTATCTGTCATACGACGAACGTAAGAAGCGTAACGAGCAACGTTAACGTCGTCAAGTGCAGCTTCAACCTCGTCGAAAATACAGAACGGACAAGGGTTAATTTTAAGAATAGCAAAAAGAAGTGCTATTGCAGAAAGACCTTTTTCACCACCGGAAAGAAGTGAAATATTCTGAACGTTTTTGCCCGGTGGTTGAACCTTAATTTCAATATCTGATTCAAGAACATCACTTTCATCGGTAAGAACAAGAGATGCCTTACCGCCACCAAAGAGTTCAGAAAAGGTCTGACCAAAGCTGAAGTTGATTTTATCAAACTGCTCTTTAAACTGAACACCCATTTTACCTGTGAGTTCATTAATAAGCTTAATAAGCTCGGCTTTGGATTTTTCAACGTCATTTACCTGACCGAACATAAAGCTGTACCTTTCGGAAACTTCTTTATACTCTTCAATTGCACTAACGTTAACATTTCCGAGTCCACGTATTTTGCCCTTAAGCTCATTGAGACGTTTTTTAGCTTCAGGAATATCGTCAATAACAATACCAAGCTCTTCTGCCTCACGACGAGTAAGCTCATATTCATCATAAAGCTTATTGGAAATGTCATCGAACTCTTTTTGCATAGTGTCCCTACGCTCTGTAAGTCTTGCACTTTCGCCACTAAGCTTTTCACGGTCTTCTGTTTTTTCGCGTTCAAGAAGACGAAGCTTACCGCTCTCCTGTTCAAACTGTTCACGACGTGAAATTTCTGTTGCAATTTTCTCTTTTGAAGCAGCACTTTGTTCTCTTAACCCAAAAGCCTCTTCATTAAGGATTTTAATGCGTGCCTTAATTTCTTCATTACGAGCTTCAATTTCTGCAATTTCGCCGTTTAACTGCGTTAATTTATCTTTATGGCTTGTTGCTCTACCCTGAAGCCTTGTAATTTCATCCTGCTTTGCCTCAATCTCTTTTTGAGCAGTTGCAATATCAAGATTAATCTGTGCAGCATCTGCAGTTAATTTTTCACGCTTTTCACTTATGGATTCCCTGTCACCTGTAAGAGCTAAAAGCTCATTTTCTACTGTTTCAAGCTCTTTTTGAAGAGTCACAAGATTTTCCTGAGCAGAAGAAACACCGTTATTAATACCTGCTATACGCTCTTTAAGCTGACTTTTTTCTTCTTCTGCACTTTCCTTTGCAGAATACAAGTTCTGAAGATTACCGTTTTTGAGGGCAAGCAAGCCTTCAACCCTGATTTTTTCTTCACCTAAAGAAGCAATTTCTGCTTTGCAGCCTTCAAGCTCTGCAGAAACGGCTGATGCACTTTCTTGCTGAGACTGAACATCCTTTTCAAGAAGTGCAAGTTTTTGTGTAAGCTCTTCGCACTCTGATTTTAATTTTTCAAGCTGATTACCTCTGCTGAGGATACCGGCATTCTGAAGTTTTGCGCCACCGGTCATTGAACCGCCTGCATTAACAACCTGACCATCAAGAGTTACAATTTTAAACTTGTATGTATACTTTTTAGCAATAGCAATTGCAGCATCCAAATCTTCTGCAACAACTGTTCTGCCCAAAAGTGATTTTATAATTTCTTTATATTTTGAATCTGCTGTAACGAGCTCTGATGCAAGATTGATATATCCGTAGCAATCATCCAGGTCTTTTTCTTCAAGAACCTTACCTTTAATGGCAGTTAAAGGCAAAAAGGTTGCTCTGCCGGCGTGACTTTCTTTAAGATAACCAATTGCTTTTTTTGCATCATTCTCTGTATCGGTAATAATATTCTGAATTTGTGCACCTAAAGCAGTTTCAATAGCAAGAGAATATTTATCCTTAACTGAAATTATCTGAGATACAGGGGCATGAATACCCTTAAGTGTACCGCGTTGAACCTCTTTCATAACGGCTTTAACGCTACCCTGGTAACCTTCCATATTTTTTTCAAGGTCGGTAAGCATATTAAACCTTGACTGTTTGATATGCAAATCATTTCTCAGATTATTTTCTTGTTCTTTAAGCTTTTCATACTTTTCAAGACGAGTTTTTGCAAGAAGCTCAATACCTGAAAGAGAATTATTTAACTCAAGATTACGCTCTGTTATTTTATCCAGCTCATTTTTAACTTCATCTCTCTCTTTTTCAAGAGCTTCAATAACAGGCATTTGTGTTGTTATATTATCGTCAATAACTTTAATTCTGTTTTCAATTTCCTCAACAGAAGAGCTTGCGGTTGAAACAATAACCCTGCTATCTGCTATCTGTAAGGAAAGAGCAGAAACCTTTTCTGAAAGCTCAACACTTCTTTGCGCAGATTTACTGTTTTCATCACTCAAATCCGCCAATTGAACAGAAAAAGAATCAAGAGTAACTTTTTTTGCTTCAATGGTTGTTTTTAAATCATTGATGATTTTTTCTGCCGCTTCCATCTGTTGTGAAATCTGAGAATCTGTATCATTTTCTTCAAGCTTTTCACGTTCAATACGCTGAATGGTCTCGTTATTGTGTTCAATTGTATTTTCCTGAACTGCTACCTGACTTTCAAGAAGAGCAGCCTGTTCTTCAAGCTGAGTTGAAGCACGTCTTATTTCATCTACTGCAACTGTAATTTTTTGTGAATCTTCAATTGCAGAATCTATTTTATTTGTAATTTCATCAAGCTCTTTACAAACCTGATTGTACTGTGCTTGTGTTATGGTAATCTTTTTATCATATTCACGAAGGTCGTTTTTGGCTTTTTCAATGGTATAAAGCCAAAGACCAATTTCAAGATTTTTCTTTTCACCTGCATACTCAAGAAACTTTTGCGCTTTTTCGCTTTGAGTTTTCAAGGGTCCGACACGTGATTCAAGCTCAGTAAGAATATCACGAAGTCTCAAAAGATTTTCTTCTGCCTGATTGAGACGACGCATTGCATCTGCACGGCGATACCTGTAATGAGAAATACCTGCCGCTTCTTCAAGCATATCACGTCTGTCATCGGACTTACCGGAAATAAGTGTTTCTATCTTACCCTGGCTGACCATTGAATAACCGTCTCTACCAAGACCTGTATCCATAAACAACTCATGAATATCACGAAGACGTGCCTGCTCGCCGTTTATTTTATATTCACTTTCACCTGAACGATAATTACGCCTTGTTACTGTAACAAGCTTTTGAGGATTATTGAGCGCCATATCGGAATTATCAAGTTTCAAGGTTACTTCAGCAAAGCCTACTGCTCTACGAGAATCGGTACCGCTAAAAATAACATCCTCCATCTTTGAACCACGAAGGTTTTTAGTGGATTGTTCACCCAATACCCATCGCATAGCATCAGAAAGGTTACTTTTACCGCTACCGTTAGGTCCTACTACTGCGGTAATACCTTTACCAAAGTCAAGCACTGTTTTATCAGGGAATGATTTGAATCCCTGCATTTCGATGGCTTTAAGATACATTGATTTACTACCTTTCTTTAGAGTCCGAAACAACAATTTCGTACTTATTTAAGCTCTCGTCACCTTTTACGGTTATGTTGTAATTCAACTGAGAGAAAAAAATTATATTACTACGTTTTTGCCCTGTCATTTTAGAAATTTCACGGGGATTAACAAAAACGGTATACTGTCCTTGCGGAAAATTGCATATTTTCTTCAAAAGAAGAGAAGAATAGATTCTACCTTCACAGAGCTCGCCAAAAGCCTCGTGATAAGGACCTGCAAGGTACCCCTCTTCCACATTACCGCCTGAATGAAGACCAAGACGGATGACCGTTATATTATTTTCATAAAACCGATACAAAATATCTGCACAAAGATTGACTGCTTCTTCAAGAGTCTGCGGTGTATACTCACCTTTTTTATAAAGCTCGCCCAAATATGTACCCTCAAGAGTAATTGTGGGATAAATACGGACTGTATCCGGCTTAAGAGAAATAATATCTTTACAAGTATT
>JAZUMM010000153.1:0-7783 GCA_045603625.1 Acutalibacteraceae bacterium
AAGCGGAGCAACCTTATCGGTTAAGTTCCGCATAAAAATGCTCATTAAATTGTATAAATGCATCAGAAAATATGAAAAAGAAATAGCCGAGGCTTTACAAAAGGATTTAGGTAAATGCGAGTTTGATGCTTTCACGTGTGAAACAGGTCTTGTTCTTATGGAGCTTAATTATATGATTCGTCACACACGTTCTTACGCAAAAAAACACAGAATTTATACACCTGTTGGTCAATGCATAGGTAGCGGTTTTAAAAAGTCTGTTCCTTATGGTAACGTGCTTATTATGAGCCCGTGGAATTATCCCTTCCTTTTAACAATGGAGCCTATATCAGATGCTATTGCCGCAGGTAATACAATTATTGTAAAGCCAAGTGCATATTCACCTGCAACAAGTGAGGTTATTAAAAAAATTATAACAGAGTGCTTTCCGGAGGAATATGTTGCGGTTGTAACAGGTGGCAGGGAAGAAAATAAAGAGCTGCTTAACCAAAAGTTTGATATGATTTTCTTTACAGGTAGTCAGGCAGTCGGCAAAGAGATTTTGCGACGTGCCGCGGAAACAATCACACCTGTTGTTCTGGAATTAGGCGGAAAAAGCCCGTGTGTTGTTGATTCAACTGTAAAAATAAAAACTGCCGCAAGGCGAATTGTATACGGTAAATTCCTTAATTGCGGTCAGACTTGCGTTGTGCCTGATTATGTTATTTGCCATAGCTCTGTTAAAGATGAATTAGTGAAAGAAATTTGTAAACAGATAAAGGTACAATTTGGCGATAATATTCTCGAAAATAAAGAGTATGGCAGAATAGTTAACGAAAAGCACTTCGACAGAATAATGAATCTTATTAATCCTGAAAAAGTTGTTTTTGGTGGTGAATCATTAAAAGAGGAGCTTAAAATTGCTCCTACCGTTATGGATAACGTAACCTGGGATGATGCAGTAATGCAGGAAGAAATTTTCGGTCCTGTTCTTCCTGTTCTTACTTTTGAAAGTTATGAGGAATTGTATTCCTTATTTCAAAACAAGCCAAAGCCACTAGGATTTTATATTTTTTCTGAGGACAGAAAAAGGATTAACGAAACTATTGAACGTTGTCAGTTTGGCGGTGGTTGTGTTAACGACACAATTATGCAAATCGCAATTAACAGCTTTGGCTTTGGTGGTGTAGGTGAAAGCGGTATGGGTAGCTATCACGGCAGGGCAGGCTTTAATGCATTTTCACACGAAAAGAGCATACACAAAAAAGTGTCTTGGTTTGATTTCCCTGTAAGGTATTCACCTCATAAAAAGATTTTTGAGGCTTTATCCCATATTTATTTAAGATGATATTGCAATTATACCTCTCCGGTCTAGAGAGGGGGACCGCGACGAAACCTAGTGGAGTCGTGGTGGATAGTTTAGTGCCGTAAGGCACGTATAATAAAAAGCTCAACGATTATTTTTGAATATCACTTTGAAAAAAGTGCAGAGTTCATATCAATTAATCTACCGGTTTTTTTAATTTATAAAACATAAATTAAGGATGATTTAATATGAAAAAAGTAATTAAAAATACAGCAATCGGTTTAGGCTTAGCTGCAGGTGCTGCAGTCGGCTTTCATTTTATTAATAAAGCAATTCATAAGGATATTTGCATGATAGGTCACAGAGGCTTCAGCTCAAAGCATCCTGATAATACAGAGGCATCATTCCTTGGTGCGGTAGCAAACGGCTCAGGCGGTATTGAAACAGATGTACGTATAACAAAAGACGGAGTGTTTGTTGTTAACCATAATGATGAAGCAAGGTTTGCAGATGGTACAGAGCTTCTTGTTGCTGATGCTACTTACGAGGAGCTTTCCGCAAAACCGCTTCTTAATACAAAAAGTGATGAGGTAGTGTATATCTGCACCTTCCAAAGGTATCTTGAAATTTGTCGTGATGCACATATGGTATGCTTTATTGAGCTTAAAGGCGATTTTACCGATGAGCAGATTAATGAGCTTTTTACAATGGCAGATGAAATATATGACCTTTCAATGTGTTCACTTCAATCCTTTGAATTTGAAAATCTTGTAAAAGCACACAAGGCATTCCCCAAATTACAGATAATGCTTACCTGGAGTAAGGAGTGTGGGGACTATCATAAGTGTCTTGAATACGGTTTTGATATAGACTCCTATTATAAGCACGCAACACCAAAAATGGTTAAAGAGTTTCACGACAAAGGCTTAAAGGTTGCCCTTTGGACAGCAAACGATATAGTTTCCCTCAACTATTGTCGTGCCCTCGGCGTAGATTACATAGAGTCCGATGTCTTCGGAGGTTAAAACACAAATTCTTAATTATTTATATAATAAAAGTGCCAACTGTAAAAAAACAGTTGGCACTTTCTTATATTATCACTTATTCACAAAGAGCCTTTGTGTCTCTTGCAATAGCAAGCTCTTCATTTGTCGGAACAACAAATGCACGAACAGGGCAGCCTGCCTTTGTAAGCTCAATTTCTTCGCCGCGAACCTCGTTTGCTTTTTCGTCAAGCTCAATACCAAGGTATGAAAGGTTTTTAAGAACATCTTCACGAAGGTCAATACAGTTTTCACCAATACCGCCTGTAAACGCAATAACGTCAACACCATTCATTGCTGCAATGTATGAACCGATGCATTTACGAATCTGGTACCACTGAATGTCACGTGCAAGCTTTGCTCTTTCGTTGCCTTCCTGTGCAGCGGCTTTAACTGCACGGTCATCAGAGTGAACACCTGAAACACCAAGAACACCGCTCTGCTTGTTCATAATCTTATCCATTTCATCAGGAGAAATGTTGTGTTTTTTCATAATGTATGTGATTGCTGATGGGTCAACTGCACCGCAACGTGTACCCATTGCAAAACCATCAAGTGGAGTAAGACCCATGCTTGTGTCAAGAACCTTACCGTCTTTAATAGCAGTAATTGAGCAACCGTTACCAAGGTGGCAGGTGATAAGCTTAATATCCTTAAGGTCTTTGCCTACGATTTCTGCAGTTCTGTATGCAACAAATCTGTGTGAAGTACCGTGTGCGCCATAACGACGGATATGGTCTTCTTCATAATATTTATATGGAAGAGGGAAAATGTAGCTTGTTGCAGGCATTGTGCTGTGGAATGCATTATCAAATACTGCAACCTGAGGAACGTTTGCACCAAAAACTTCGTTACAACATTCAATACCAACAACGTGTGCAGGGTTGTGAAGTGGAGCAAGTGCGCTGAGTTCATCAATTTTCTTAAGAACGTCATCGGTAATAAGAACGCTTTCTGTGAAAAGGTCGCCACCTTGAACAACACGGTGACCGATAGCACTGATTTCTGAAAGGGAATCAATAACCTTGCAATCACCAACTGTAAGAGCATCCTTAACAATGTTAAATGCAACCTTGTGGTCAGGAATATCTACGTATTCATCAAAACTTCTGCCGTCAAAGGTTGAACCTTTTGTGTGGCTCATATCAGTTGCAATAGATTCACAGATACCTTTTGCGAGAACTTTTTCGCCGTCCATATCAAAAAGCTGATACTTAAGAGAGGAGCTACCGCAGTTAATTACGAGAATTTTCATCAATAAACCTCCAAATTAATGTTTATTTTTCCAAAACGGAAATTTAAACCTATTATAATTGTGTAAAATATTTACCAAGAAAATATTATATCACTTATTAACTTTTTTTCAAGTGTAAATAAAGAATTTAAGAAAGGAGAAACTATGAATTACGGCATTGTTGCAGAATTTAATCCTTTTCATAACGGTCATAAATATATTGTAGATTCATTAAAGCAAAATGGCGAAAATACCATAACTGCAGTTATGTCGGGAAGCTTTGTTCAACGCGGTGAATGTGCCTGTGTTTCTCCTTATGCCAGAACAGAAATGGCACTTAAAAACGGTGTGGATTTAGTTTTGAGCTTACCTGTTGTTTATGCAACTGCCTCTGCAGAGCGTTTTGCATCTGCCGGTGTAGATGTTTTATGCAGTACAGGTGTTATAAACGGTCTTGGTTTTGGTTCCGAAACAGGTGATAGTCAAATGCTTACCGAGTGTGCAAAAGCATTATTGTCGCCTGAGGTTGATGAGTGTATTGGTAAATATATTTCTCAGGGGCTTTCTTTTCCTCAGGCACGTCAGAAAGCAGTAGAGGAATTGTTTGGTGAAGATGTGTCATCGGTGCTTTCCAATCCAAACGATATTCTTGGTGTTGAGTATATAAAAGCACTTTTAAAAAACAATTCATCAATAAAGGTTACTCCTGTAAAAAGAATAGGTGCGGCTCATGACTCTGAAGAAGCAGTGTCAGATATTTGTTCTGCTACAATGGTTCGCAATCTTTTAGAAAAAAGAGAAGATGCTTCATGCTTTCTTCCGCCTGAAACGTTAAGCGTTTTAAAAGACTGTATTTCAAATGGCAAGGCGCCTGCAGATTATAAAAAAACAGAAAGTGCAATATTATACAAATTACGTCTGATGAGCGCTGATGATTTTCTTCGTCTGCCTGATGTGAGCGAAGGTCTTGAATATCGCATATATAACGCAGTACGTACATCTGCATCTTTAGCTGAAATACTTGAAAAAGTAAAAACAAAGCGGTATACTCATTCCAGGTTAAGAAGAATAATTCTTTGTGCGTTTTTGGGCATTACCAAGCAAGATGTTCTTGCTCCTGTTCCTTATATCAGGGTTCTGGGCTTTAATGGAAAAGGTGCAGTTTTATTGAAAGAAATGAAAGAGAAGAGTTCATTGCCGGTAATTTCAAAATCTTCAGATGTAAAAAATCTTGACTCTTGTGCACAAAGGGTTTTTGAATTAGAATGTATTGCGCGTGATTTGTTTTCTTTAGCATTACCGGAGCCTGATGTCTGCGGTAAGGAAATGACAGATAAAATTATAGTTTTATAAAGGATATTTTTATGGATTTAATAGTTATCGGTGGTGGCGCTGCAGGCTTAATGGCGGCAGGAACGGCAGCACAAAACGGTTTAAAGGTTACCCTTTTTGAACGTAACGAAAAGCTGGCACGTAAGGTTGCCATTACAGGAAAGGGCAGATGTAACGTTACAAATAATTGTCCGCTTTTAAATGACCTTATTGCCAATGTTCCTGTGAATGGCAGGTTTCTTTACGGCGCATTTTCAAGATTTACAACGGATGATACCATGGACTTTTTTGAAGGCTTAGGTGTTCCGCTGAAAATTGAGAGAGGTAACAGGGTTTTTCCTGTATCGGACAAGGCACTTGATATTGTTGATGCTCTTAATAAATTTATTACCGTTAACGGCGTTAAAAGAAAAACTGCACGAGTTACCGAGCTTATTATAGAAGATGGTGCAGTTAAAGGTTGCATTACTGAAGACGGTTCAAAGCATTATGCTGATAATGTGCTTATTGCAACAGGCGGTAAATCTTATCCTGTTACAGGCTCAACAGGTGATGGCTACAAGCTCGCAAAGCAAGCAGGTCATACAGTTACAGAATTAAAGCCATCTCTTGTTCCTTTAGAGTGTCACGAGGGCTGGTGTACAGATGCACAAGGTCTTTCCTTAAGAAATGTAGAAATTCAGGTTGAAGACAGTAAAACCTTTAAAACGGTTTATAAGGATTTCGGTGAAATGCTTTTCACACATTTTGGAGTTTCAGGTCCTATGATTCTTTCTGCCTCTTCACATATGCGTAATATGGAACGTGGCAGATACGTTATTCACATAGATTTTAAGCCTGCTCTTACTCATGAGCAGTTAGATAAACGTTTACAAAGAGATTTGCTTGAATGTTCAAACAAAAATCTTTTCAATACACTTTCTCTTATGTTACCGCGAAAAATGATTCCTATTATTGTGAAATTATCAGGTCTCAACGGTAACATAAAATCAAATCAGGTTACTAAAGAAATGCGCGAAACTTCAGTTTATCTTTTAAAGGATATTCGTCTTACCGTAACCGATTTCAGACCTATTGAGGAAGCAATTATCACATCAGGCGGCGTCGCCGTTTCAGAAATTGACCCCAAAACCATGAAAAGCAAAATAATTGACGGCTTGTATTTTGCCGGTGAGGTAATTGATGTGGATGCATATACAGGTGGATTTAATCTGCAAATAGCCTTTTCAACAGGCCGCCTTGCAGGAAATAGTATATAAGGAGATTTATTTATGATTAACATTGCAATCGACGGTCCTGCAGGTGCAGGTAAAAGTACAATAGCAAAAACAGTTTCCAAAGAGTTAGGTTATATTTATGTAGATACAGGTGCTCTTTACCGTACAGTTGGTCTTAATGCAATAAGACTCGGTAAAAATACAAAAAACGAGGATGAGGTTGTGCCTACACTTGAAGGTCTTAAGGTTTCTTTAAGATTTGTTAATGGCGAACAAAGAGTTTTTTTAGGTGATGAAGATGTTTCAGCTGCTATTCGTCAGAATGAAGTGTCAATGGCGGCATCAAACGTTTCTGCAATTCCGAAGGTAAGAGAATTTTTGTTTGATTTACAAAGAGATATTGCAAAAAATAATAATTGCATTATGGACGGCAGAGATATCGGTACAGTTGTTTTACCTGACGCTGAAATAAAAATATATCTTACTGCATCTGCAGAAGCACGTGCAGACAGAAGATATAAAGAGCTTATTGAAAAAGGTCAGGAAGTAAACTACGATAATATTTTAAAAGAAATTGAACTTCGTGATTATCAAGATACTCACAGAGAAATTGCACCGCTTAAAAAAGCTGATGATGCTGTTCTTGTGGATACAACAAAATTAAATCTTGAAGAATCAATTCAGTATATGCTTAAGGTAATAAAGGAGCGTATATAATGGCAACAGTTATACTTGCCAAAAAAGCAGGCTTCTGTTTTGGTGTAGACAGAGCAATTAAGTTGATTGAAGAGTTAACCTCTCAGGGTAAAAAGGTGGCAACGCTGGGACCCATAATACACAATCAACAGGTTATTGATGACCTTGGTAAAAAAGGCGTTAAGGTTGTTGAGACTCCTGAAGAGACTCTGCCTGATACTACACTTGTTTTAAGAACTCATGGTGTTACACGTGACGTGCTGAAAAAAGTGGAGGAAAACGGTTGTGAATATATTGATGCAGCTTGTCCTTTTGTTAAAAAAATTCATAAAATTGTTCTTGATAATTCCTCAGAGGATGTTGTAACCATCATTGCAGGTGACTCTAATCATCCTGAGGTAAAAGCCATTAAAAGCTGCGCAAAAGGTGAAAGCTACGTTGTGGGCAGCGAAGAGGAATTAGAGCAGTTAGTAAATTTAACTCCTTATTTGCAGACTAAGCCGATTATTTTTGTTTCACAAACAACTTTTAGCATAAAAGAATGGAAAAAAACTGCAAAAAAAGTAAAATTACTATGTACAAATGTGAAAATATTTGATACAATATGTAGTGCGACCGAAGAAAGACAGAATGAGGCAGAGGAGCTTTCGCGTACTTGCGATGCAATGATTATCGTAGGTGGGCGTCACTCGTCAAATACTGCAAAGCTTTTCAGTGTTTGTGAAAAAAACTGTCCGTCCTTTCTTGTTGAAACCGCTAAGGAGCTTTATGGTATCAGCTTTAAAGGTTTTAACGTTGTCGGTCTGACTGCGGGTGCATCTACTCCCGCCGGTATTATAAAGGAGGTACTTGAAACCATGTCCGAAATTCTCAAGGAAAACAATATGATTGAGGAGGAAAGAGTGCTTGACTCTGCATCAGCTGACGAATTTGATTTCGCTGCTGCTTTAGAGGAATCTCTCAATAATATGAACAG
>JAZUMM010000154.1:0-8353 GCA_045603625.1 Acutalibacteraceae bacterium
GATTGTCGCCGGTTTTGTTTGCCACGTACTTGATGAAAACGGTAAAGCATTGCTTAGTCCAAGTATACTTAATTCAAGGGATGCTTTAGGCGGTACTTTTCCTATGCCTGAGGGCGCAGAATATGTAGTGTTGGTTGCCGTGAAGGCTTCAAATGCTCCTTATATTACCAAAGTGAGTGAGCCTGTTATTGAAACTAACAATAATACTGTGCCTGTTGCATCAAAGTTTGTTTCCTGTCAGATGAATGGTGACTATCATTTGTGTTACGACGGTGAAGAAGGAGCCTTTTTAATTTCAAAATGGGGCTTGGCTTCTTATAAATATTATTCAAACGGCTTGTATCCTTTAAAGCAAGGAGTGGAATACGTTGTTTATATGCCTGAAATCAACAAGGGAAATCAGTATTATAAGCTTCTTTTCTTTTGTAATGATAATTTTAAAATTACTAAGGTTGTTAACCATACTGCTTCAGAAAAAAGCTTTGATGATAATTGTAAATTTGTATTTACGGCAACTGAAGATGATTGTTACCTTGCAATAAACAGTCTTGGGTTTAACGGTAGCTTTCAGTTTGGTGATAGTAAATCACAAAACATTTTTAAATCTGTTAAAGTAGGTAATGCTGAGTTTGATGGCAAGCATAATATAGCTATTAATGACATGGGTATTATTGACAGGTCACTTTATAAAAAATTTATTGCTTATGGTGACAGTATTACTCTTGGTGCAGATATTGATTATGCAAACGGTGTTAAGCGGTGGACCGATTATATTGCTCAAAGGTACAATATACCTGTTCATATTAATATGGGTGTGGGGTACAGTTCACTTGCTATGAATGAAAAATATAGCGAGCTTCCCATGAGTCATGATGAGCGTCTTAGCGCATTGATTAATGAGTCACCTGATATTGTTACAATTCTCGGGGGCGCTAATGATTATATTTTTAACGTTCCTATTGGTACTGATGAAGATGTGAAGAATAAAAACCGTTACACCTTTAAAGGTGCATACGCATATATTATAGATGCAATCCTTTCCGTAAAGCCTGATACAACTATTCTTCTTTTAGGAATGTATTTAAATACAAAGGGCGCCTATTCTGAGGGTAAAGGTGCATATCCTTTAAAGGAATACCGTAAGGCAACAAAAGAAATTGCTGAATATTTTGGCTTACCCTTTATTGACCTTAATGAATGTGGCTTTAATGACTATAACTTTAACACCTCAAATGGTATATATTCCACGGACGGTATACACCCCAATGCAGAAGGCACAAAAAGGATAGCAATGCTTGTGAGTAAATGGTTTGATTCCTTTAACGGAACAATTTATTAAGGCGGTGCAAAATGATTGAAACTATTATTTTAGCGGGTTCATTTTTAACCTCTACCGGCATTATTATTGCAACTGCCGTTAAGCTTTATAAATTTGTTCGTAAATGGGAAAAATGGGCAGAGAGTCAAAGTGAGCATTCATTTGATAATTATATGTCCGTAATGCAGCTTAAAATTATGTCACCGTATATGCCTCTGAGCGAAAGAATAAAAGCAGGCGATAAGTACGTCAGTCTCGGTGGTAACGGGGAGATTAAGCTTAAGTATCATCAGTTAATTAAAGAACTTGAAGAGCAAGGAGAAGAAAGAATTGAAAATTAACATTAAAGCAAGATTAAAAAATAAAACCTTTGTTGTAAGTGTAATTACTCTTACAATATCCTTTATTTATAAATTGTTAGCATTAACCGATATTGTGCCTGAGGTTTCAGAAAACGAGTTGCTTGAGCTTATCAGTCTTTTTATTAATATGCTGGCTCTTGCAGGTGTTGTGGTTGATCCCACAACAAATGGCTTTTCTGATAGCGAAAGGGCAATGACTTATTAAAAGGAGAAGCAATGAGCAAAAAAATTTATATATCTCCCAGTAACCAGGTAGGGAATATTTATGCAACAGGCAATACAAATGAAAAGGTGCAGTGTCATAAAATTGCAAAAGCGTGTGTGACGTTTTTGAAAAAAGCAGGCTTTAACGTAATGTGTACGTATGATGACGATATGTATAAAAGAGTGAAAGAAAGCAATTCTTTCGGAGCAGATATGCATATAGCTATTCATACAAATGCAACTGCTAAGCATAATGTAACAGGCGGCACACAAATTCTTTTATACTCTGTTTCAGGTGAAAGGCAAAAAGCAGGGCAGGCTGTTTTTGATTATCTGGCACCTATTACACCCGGTAAAAGCGCAGAAAGACTTATTGCAAAGCCTGATTTTTATGAATGTAACAGTACAAATGCCCTTGCAGTTTACTGTGAATGTGAGTTTCACGACACTAAAACAGGTTCAGATTTTATAATAAATAATACAACTGAATTAGGTGAAGCAATAGGTAAAGGTGTTTGTAAATATTACAACGTGCCTTTTCCTGAAGAACAAAAAAATAACGCCCCGTCAAAAGACGGAACGTTATATATTGTGCAAGCCGGAGCATTCTCTGTAAAAAAGAATGCTGAAAATCATCTGGAAAAATTAAAAAAAGCAGGATTTGAGGGCTTTATTACAGAAAAATCATGAGTTTCTTAAAACATAAGAAACGTCTTCTGTATCAATTTTTCCGTTACAGTTAATATCACAAATAAAGAATTTTTCACCTGATATTCCGTAATCCATTGAAGCGGCAATGCGAAGGATTGATTTTGCATCAGCAGAGTCAGTTTTTCCGTTGCCGTTTATGTCTCCAAAGCAGGAAAATGTTTTTGCATAATCATTAACGTAGGTGGTTACGTTGTGTTTTTTTGCATAAATCATCGCAGCAGAGTTTTTGTTACAGGTGATTTTTACGTTGTGAGATGATTGGGAAATTGATGCACCTCTTATACTGAAGGCATTGCGGCCGATAGATGTTATTGTGTTAGGTAAGGTTACTGCGGTAATTGCAGAGCAGTTTTCAAAGGCGTAAGCATCAATCTTGAGTGAGGCTGTGCCAAAGGTAACCTTGTTGAGAGAGGTGCAGTTTTTAAACGCACTGTTTCCTATATAAGTCAATTTATTGGGAAGCGTGAGAGATGTGATTGCCGTGCAGTCTGCAAATGCATAGTTGCCGATGTAAAGAAGAGTGGGCGCCTGCTTGATAAAGCTTAATGAGGAGCATTTCTGAAAAGCGTATGCACCAATAACCTTAAGTGCATCACCGCAATATAAATTTGTGAGACCGCTGCAACCGTAAAAGGCGTGCTCACCAACCGTTACAACCTTCCTGAGGTTAATGCCTGTAAGTGATGTGCACATACTGAATGCTTTAGAGCCGATTGAAGTAACGCTGTCTGTAAGAATAACAGAGCTGAGGTTTTTGCAACCGTAAAAAGCATTGGATGCGATAGCGGTTACTGAATCAGGAAATTTAACAGTTGTAATATTGGTTTTGTTTTGAAATGCAGCTTTACCAACGGCGGTAACCTTTATTCCGTTAATAGTCTGCGGAATTGTTACGTAGTCTGTTTTATAGTTATTATAACCTGTTATAACATAGTTACCAACAGAATTTGCCTGGTAAACAAAGCCGTTATATTCGCCTGCATAAGCAACAGGTATAACTGAACAACACAGTACAACTGCTAATAAAAGTGAAAATACTTTTTTCATTTTTTTCTCCTTAAAACAAAAATTATAATATTGCGACTGAACAAGCTAAAATCATAAGTCCGAAATAGTACGAGTTAATCGTTGCTAATGACTTTTTTGATTTTTTATCAAAAATCATAAGTATGGTTGAAAAAGCAATTGCCAAAGCTCCCATTATAACCGCACAGCTTGCTGTTTGGTGAACGGCAACATTTGATTGCTGCAACGGTATGCCTAAAAATATTGATTGAACTGTAAATATGGCAGTAATTATACCTGAGGGTAAGTAAAGCTTTTCTTTTGCTTTTAATATAAAAATTGCAAATACAATAATCGTTATTGCACAAACAGAAATGTTAATTGTTAGTCTTTTAAAAAATATTTCTTTAAAAAGTGAAATGTTTTTATAAATAATTGCACAGCTTAATCCCGCGTAAGACAGGGTTTTTGTAATTGCTGAAATAAGGTTGGCTTTTGCCTTCAGTTTTGCTTCCAGAATATCTCCTGTAAAAAGAAGTAAAAAAGCAACCATAAAAATTGAAGAATATATGTTAAAAAATGATTTGTTTATGGCACTGCATAGTAAAATATCAGCTATGTAAATTGCAGAGCAAATCATTTTATGCTTGAAAGCTTTTTTATTATCACCTGTTTTTTTTGCTAAATCGTACCACGAAGCAGCAAACAATTGTATAAAAAAGGTGATGCCCAGAAAAATCAATAAAATCATATAACGTACCTTTTTATCGTATAATTATCTTTATTATACTACAAATAAACTCATTTGTATATAAATTTTTTGTTAATAAAACAATGATGGATTGATGTATATATTCACGATGAACTGCATAAAAGTGTATATTTTTTCAAAAACAGTTGCATTTTCTGCGGAAAAGTTGTATAATCCACTCGCAAACGGAAGAAATTCTATTTTGTCTTCCTAAAATAAAAATTGTGAGGTTTTTAAAATGAAAAAGTTTTTAAAAGTTGCATCAATTGTACTTGTTGTTGCAATGCTCGCTTGCTTTGCTTCATGCGGTAAGGATGCAAGTATTAAAATCGGTGTTCAGACAAACACAACAGGTGACCTTTATTCGACATGGGACTTCGGTGAGGAATCAGTTGTTCGTTACGACAACGGTGCTCTTGCAGTAGAAGCTCTTAAAAATGGTAAGGTTGACATCGTTATTATCGATAATGAACCGGCAAAGGCTTACGTTGAAGCTAACGAGGGTCTTAAAATTCTTGAAACAGAATATGCAGTTGAAAAATATGCTATTTGTTTCCAGAAGGGTGACGATGAGTTCAAAAAATCAGTTGATGATGCTCTTAATGCACTTATTAAAGATGGTTCCGTAGATAAAATTGTTGATAAATATATCAACAACAGCGGTGATGAGCTTGTTGGTGTACCTGTAACTGCAGTTGATACAGATAAGCCAAACCTTGTTATGGCAACAAATGCAGAGTTCCCACCATATGAATACATTGATGGTGACAACTTCTATGGTATTGACGTTGAGGTTGCAAAAATTATTGCAGATAAATTAGGTTATGACCTTGTTATTGAAAACGTTGCTTTTGACTCAATCATTCCGGGTGTTCAATCAGGTAAATATGATATGGGTATGGCAGGTATGACTGTTACAGATGAAAGACTTGAAAGCGTTGATTTCTCAACTTCATATGCAACGGGTGTACAGGTTGTTATTGTTGCAGAAGATGGCGACATTCAAACTATTGAAGACCTTGACCCATTCTATCTTCCTGAAGAAGAATAATTCTTTTCGCACATATATTCAGGGCGGAGTTATCCGCCCTGATTTTTCGGTTTATTAAAAATAATGTTTCTGAAAGGAGATTGGTTCAGTGAATTTTTTCCGACTTGAATCATCTGTGTTGGACGAGTTTACAATAGAGCGTTTTAAATCAGTTATGCTTGATGATGACCGTTACGAGCTTCTTTTTGACGGTCTCAAAAACACTTTTATAATTACATTCGGCGCTTTGGCAATCGGTATAGTTATTGGTATACTTGTTGCAGCGGTAAGAACCTCTTTTGATAAAAATAAAGAAAGTATGAAGGCACGAGGCGGAATAGGTTACTATGTGCTTCTTGTTTTAAATGCTTTCTGTAAATTCTATTTAACAATTACACGTGGTACGCCTGTTGTTGTTCAGTTAATGATTTGTTATTTCCTTATTTTCCAATCGGCAGACGATGGTGTGCCTGTTGCAATTTTTGCTTTCGGTGTAAACTCAGGTGCTTATGTTGCTGAAATTTTCCGTGCAGGTATTATGTCTATTGATAACGGTCAGTTTGAGGCAGGCAGAAGCTTGGGCTTTAACTATTTTCAGACAATGCGCTTTATAATTATACCTCAGATGTTCAAAGCAGTTCTTCCGACTCTTTGTAATGAGTTTATTGCACTTATTAAAGAAACCTCTGTTGCTGGTTATGTTGGCGTAATGGACCTTACAAAATCAGGTAACACAATTGCGGGCAGAACATTCTCTTATTACATACCGCTTCTTATGGTTGCACTTATTTATCTTGTAATGGTTATGGTTCTTTCGTCACTTGTAGGTA
Source organism: Acutalibacteraceae bacterium (assembly GCA_045603625.1). GTDB lineage: Bacteria > Bacillota > Clostridia > Oscillospirales > Acutalibacteraceae > DTU089. The sequence continues at coordinate 6,212 of JAZUMM010000154.1, forward strand.
AGCTTGAGAGGAGGTTGCGTAAGAGTGAAAGATAATTCATTTATTTTAGTTTCCGACCTTAAAAAGCATTATACAGGCGGTAAGGTTAAAGCTCTTGACGGAGTTAATTGCGCAATTGATAAAGGTGAGGTTGTTGTTATAATCGGACCTTCAGGCAGCGGTAAAAGTACATTTTTACGCTCCTTGAATCTTCTTGAAATTCCCACAGACGGTACAATTATTTTTAACGGAACAGATATTACTGCTCCCAAAACAAATATTAATAAGCACCGTCAGAAAATGGGTATGGTTTTTCAACATTTTAACCTTTTCCCCAATATGACAATTCTTGATAATATGACTTGCGCACCAACAACCCTTCTTAAAAAATCAAAGCAGGAGGCTGAAGAAAAGGCTCTTGAGCTTCTTGAGAGGGTAGGTCTTAAGGATAGAGCCGATGCGTATCCGAGTCAGCTTTCCGGTGGTCAGAAGCAACGTGTGGCAATTGTTCGTGCATTGTGTATGTCACCTGAGGTTATGCTTTTTGACGAGCCAACATCAGCTCTTGACCCTGAAATGGTCGGAGAGGTGCTTGCAGTTATGAAAGACCTTGCAGACCAGGGTATGACTATGGTAGTTGTAACCCATGAAATGGGTTTTGCAAAAGAGGTTGCCTCCAGGGTTATTTTTATGGATGATGGGGTAATTGTTGAAGAGGGTACACCTTACGAAATATTCAATAATCCTAAATCTGACCGTCTTAAAAGCTTCTTAAGTAAAGTTTTAATTTAATATTTGATGTATAAAATACTGCTTTTTCGTTATTATGGAAAAAGCAGTATTTTTATTGTGGTAAAATTAAACAAACAAATGTCAGTAAATTTGATATTTCCCACAAGGTTTGTTTTTACAGGGTTTAAAATTCTATTTTTTATTGCAATAAAAATAGGTGTGTGTTATAATTTCGTGTATAAATGGTAAATTGTGCCCTTGTGCGCACATTACTATCGCGGAGGTGTCTTTTTTGGCAAACGAAAACATCGAAGTCAAAGAGAATATTTCTGCTGAAACAACAGATGTAGATGCTACTACCAGAGAGTACGTCTACGAAAACCGAAGATACGTTGGTATGCGTGAAACTGTATGGTACGTTGTGTATGATATGTGCCAGAGCTTCAATATCGACTCCTTCAATGACCGTTTCATCACAAATATTCTTCAAATCGACCTTGACTATCAGACAATTGTTAACGTTTTTAACGGATTTTGGGACGTTATTAACGATATTTTTACTGCGGCAATTGTTGAAAAAACACGTACTCGTTGGGGTAAGTTTAAGCCGTATCTTGTTGCATTGGGTATTCCGGGTACATTAGGTACATGCTTTTACTGGTTACTTCCTATGCTCTTTGAGGGCAAGGGCTCACGAGATGTAAGTAAGTTTATTACATATTTCCTGTTGGCAATAGTCCGCGAAGGTGCAGGTACGTTCCGTGCAATTGCAAAAACAGGTATGCTGGCAACCATAACGCCTCACCCTGTTGACCGAACGAGGCTTATTACTATGGCTGAGTTCTTCTCGGGTCTTTTAGGCGAAAAGCTGCCGCAGCAGATTCTTACTGTTCTTCTTGACCTTATTGGTAATAAAGTTATTAACCTTTCATATAAGTCAACCTTTATGGTTATGGGTAACTTTACCGCTATCGTAAGTGGTGTTGCTTCACTCATATTCTGTGTTATGACTCGTGAAAGAGTTATGCAGTCCGTTGAAACACCAAGTGTAATGCAAGGTATTAAGTCTGTTGTAAACAACAAGCCTATCCTTTTACTTACACTTTCCGAAACACTTTCAAACTTCAGTGTCGGCGGGAGTATCAACGACTATTACATCGACGTTCTGAACTTCGCATCAATGACCATGGTTGCAGGTATTCCGGGTGCTATTATCAACCCATTCTCATTCTACCTTGTTCCTTGGTTCAGAAGAAGATTCTCAACAAAAACCCTTTACCTTCTCGGTACAAAGAGCCAGTCTCTTCTTGACATACCGGTATTCCTTATCGGTATGATAGGCGGTAAGCACAACGGTGTATACAAAAAGGTATTGCCGATGTTCTTTGTTATGGCAATTAAAGAAGCTATTTACATGGTATTCTGGGGCGT
>JAZUMM010000155.1:0-2896 GCA_045603625.1 Acutalibacteraceae bacterium
ATTTTGATTCATTTAAGCTTCTTAACAAAAACTACGAATGGGTAGTTGAAAACGGTGATTTTAATATTATGATTGGTGCTTCGTCAGAGGATATCAGACTTTCACAAATAATTACAATTGAACAGTAATAAAAAAGGTTTAACTGAATCTTATCAGTTAAACCTTTTTGTTTGTTAAATAAAATTATAAATTTCCGAATAATTTTTAATAAATATATTGCAATATTCCTTTATTACGTTTTCATCCTCAGGCTCTGAAACATCTTTTATACCAACAACATTGTAGCCTGCAGAATGTGCAGTTTTTATTGCATAAAAAGCATCTTCAAAAACGAAAGTGTCTTCTTTATTTGTACCTAAATGCTCAAGTGCAATATCGTATATTTTTGATGTATCTTTACCTGCGCCAACACCGTTGCAGGTGAATATTTCAGAGAAATAGTGAAGTAATCCGTTTCTTTCAAGCGCTTTTTCAACCATATATTTATCGGTTGCAGTTGCAACACACATTTTTACACCTTTTTCTTTCAGGTGAGAAAGGAATTCATCAATGCCGTCTTTTTTTACTACCTCGTAAAAATAGAAGCCTTCAACGAGCTCATTTATGTCATTTATTATGCTTTCTATTGTTGCAGTATTATCAAAGTGCTCTATGTAATACTCTGCGGCCTGTTGTAAGCTCATCTGAGTGAATTGCTTATCTGTTCCCGGAGGGACTTGAATATTTTTCATTTCAAGAAATTTGTAGCCGATATCGTTCCATATAAACATAGAATCAAGGATTGTGCCGTCAAGGTCAAATATTGCACCTTTGATATTTTTTAAACTGTTAATCTCTTTCATATTATTCTCCTAATTTAAAGTTACCTTTTTTGTTGTTCCAGGTTACAATTATTTTACCTTTATGACACGTTATAAAGGCTTTTTTACCTGTGAATTCGTTACTTACACCCAAAGGATGAGTATTGTTTATTACTGCATTGCTTAGTGGATAAAGTAAATTATTGACAGAAACTTCTGCATTATCTGTATATGAAAATATAGAAACGTAACCTTCACATTTATCCGAAAAATTAATAGTTTTATTTTCTAATAATGTTAAAGATGAACTATCAGAATGAACAACTGCCGTTGCAGAATTTTCGTTTGCAAAAGCAAGTGATTGTATTGTGGCAATTGTATGGTCAAGCCTTTGGCCGCCTAAGCAACCGTATATTTCAAAATTCTTAAAGCCTTTGTTTAACCCTGTTTTAATAGCAATAATTAAATCTGTATCATCCTTTTTTATAGGGTATTTAAATACATTTTTGCCTTCAGGGATATATTCCAGGGAATCAAAATCGCCGACAATCAAATCAGGCTCTATATTGAATTTTTGTAAAGTGATTAAACCTTTATCAGCAGCAATTATAAGGTCAGTTGAATCAGTTTTTAATTTTACATTATTTACTTCAACTGAACCAAAAATATAACAAGTGTTCATTTTATCTCCAAAAAAATAATATGATATTATAATACAAAAGATTTTATATAAAATCAATAGAAAAAGAGGTTGCCGTGCAACCTCTTTTATAAACTGAAAAAACCGTAAGTAATTAATGACATAATTAATCCTGCAATAAATACACCGATTGCAATAATTGGTAAGCATTTTTTAAATCTTAAATCCAAAAGTGCTGCAATTAATGCGCCTGTCCAACCGCCTGTACCGGGTAAGGGGATAGCAACAAAGATTAATAAGCCCCATTCTTTATATTTAAGCATAGTATCCTGTTTGTTTGTTGCTCTTTTTTCAAGCTTATCAACTAATTTTGATAAAACCTTAGATTTTTTCATTAAAGCAAATATTTTGCGGATAAATAAAAGTATAAAGGGAATAGGAAGCATATTTCCTAAATAACAAACAAGAAAAGCCTGAATAAAGTCAACCTCAAGAATACGCGCAGCAACCATACCGCCACGTAATTCAAGTACCGGGAAAAGAGAAACAATAAAAGGAATTACAGATGTTGGAATGTTGTTTGATTCAAGGAATTCAACGAACGTTGTTACTAATTCATCAACCATATTATACCTCGTTGATATATTTATTCTCGATTAAAAAGTCATTAGCATCTTTTAAAATTGATTTGTCGTTTTCAAATTTTAAATATTTATGAGCAGATTCAAAGGGTAACCAGATATAATCTTCAATTTCTTCTAATTGAATTTTGGTTTGCTCGTCTTTTGTTGTGCCTGCAAAAATATGCACTGTTTTCTGAATCTTGTTTTGAATAGTGTATTGTGACTTGCTCATAAAGCCGGGAAAAATATCAAGATGAATACCGGTTTCTTCAAGTACCTCGCGTTTTGCAGTATCTGTTAAGGATTCACCGTCTTCAACGTGACCTTTCGGAAAACTCCAGTTTGAGCTTCTTCTGTTTTTTATAAGAAGATAACGTGTCATCCCGCCAATATTTCTGAAAATAACGGCACCACAGGATTTTTCGTAATAGCACTCCATAGAGAAAGGACGGTTTTTAGTGTAAAACTCAATAAACCGTTTTATTTCCCAATTTATAAATCTTTTTGATTTAGGAGCAGCAATTAATTTTACCTCTCCGTTATCACGGAAGCGTAAAACAGCAATAACTCTGCCGTCAAAATGTTTAACCGGATTATCGATGCCAAGAATAAGCACACCGCTTATTGGTGTTGAAGCACGGAATTTACCTATTGGTGTACCGTGATTTAAAGCGTAGGCATCTCCGTCGGGCATAGGTGAACCGACCGCATCGGTCACAACAACCCTGATTAATTTACCTAACATTATAAGTAACCTCTCGAAAAATAGAAAATCTGCTAATATTATATATCTAATTTATTCATCTTTCAATAGAAGAGTTTGCTGTGAAAAT
>JAZUMM010000156.1:0-12555 GCA_045603625.1 Acutalibacteraceae bacterium
CCTGCGTCTTTTGTTGCCTGACGCTGTGAGTCTGTAAAGTAAGCAGGAACTGTAATAACTGCTTCTGTAACCTTATCACCAAGGTAGCTTTCTGCATCAGATTTAAGCTTTGCAAGAATCATAGCAGAAATCTGCTGAGGTGTGTATGATTTGTCGTCAATAGTTACTTTGTAGTCTGTACCCATGTGTCTTTTGATAGATGAAACTGTTCTGTCAGGGTTCTGAACTGCCTGACGCTTTGCTACCTGACCAACAAGCTTTTCGCCTGATTTTGAGAAACCAACTACTGATGGTGTTGTTCTGTTACCTTCAACGTTTGCAATAACTACAGGCTCGCCGCCTTCGATAACTGCAACACAAGAGTTTGTTGTACCTAAGTCAATACCAATTGTTTTTGCCATAATAAATTACCTCCGTATATTATATAAAAAATTGCTTTCTTAATTTGTAACCTGAACGGTTGCAAATCTGAGAATTCTGTCACCCATTTTGTAGCCCTTTTCAAAAACACCTGCAACGGAATTTTCGGGAAGGTCTGCATTTTCAACAGTCATAACTGCACTGTGAATATTAGGGTCGAATTCATCTCCGACTTCACCAAAGGATTCAACCTCAAGGTTTTTGAGAATGTCACCTAACTGTGAGAGTGTCATTTCAACGCCTTTACGGTAAATTTCAATGTCGTCTGTTTTATTTTCTGCCGCTCTGTCAAAATTATCTAAAACAGGAAGCAGCATTTTTAACGTGTTAGCTTTTGCATCGCCGTAGGTTGCTTCTTTCTCTCTTTGAGAGCGTTTTCTGAAGTTGTCGTACTCGGCGAGCATACGAAGATGTGTGTTCTTTAATTCAGAAAGCTCGTTTGAAAGCTTTTCAATTTCTGCATTAAGTGCATCTTCTTTTTTTGAGGATTTTTTCTTCTTTTTTTCTTCTTTTGCTACTGTTTCTTCAGTAGCGTTCATTTTTTTTTCTTCTGCCATATTTCCACCTTATTTAATATTATTCATCTAATGTTTCTGTAAGCATTGAGCCAATGACTCCTGCCAGATATTTAATGCTTGGAATCAGCCTTGCGTAATCAAGGCGGGTAGGACCTATAATTCCTATAGAACCGCTTTCTTTATCCCCAACGGAATATTTTGAAAAGATTGTTGTGCTGTTGCGTAATTCTCTGTATGCATTTTCGGTTCCGATTGCAATGTTAAATGTTTTTTTGTGAGAGTCCAGCATATTTTCAAGCGGTGTGCCTCTGTGAAGAAAATCCATTAATGCGAAAGCATCTTCGGAAAGCTCACTGTGATTAAGTATGTTATTGGGAGCCTTGAGATGAATTTCTGTCGTTTTAACCGCTTCACACAAATCTGCAATAGCACAAAGGAAAGGGGACATTATAAAAACCTTATCACCAAGGGATGCAACAAGAGTCTGTATAAACGTTATTGATATGTCTGAAACATTTCTGCCGTTGAAATAAGTCTGGCAGATGTTGTAAAAGACTTCTGCAATATCAACGTTTATTTCTGTATCGCTGCGTACAACTGTGCTTCTTAATATACCTGAGGTGGCAAGAAGAACAATCATAGCGGTGTGGTTGCTTAAAGGAACAAGCTCAATACGGCGTATAAAGGCTTCGCTATCGGAAGGGGAAGAGGAAACCGCAACGCAGTTTGTAAGCTCTGCCAGAATGCTCCCGGCTTTTTCAAGAAGCCTATCGGGTTCACCGGATAAGCTTTGAAGCCATATTTTAATACGCTCCTGTTCATCGTAGCTTAATTCGTAAGGAGCAATAAGGTTATCGACATAATAACGGTAACCCGCTTGTGACGGGACACGGCCTGCTGAGGTGTGAGGCTGTTCAAGAAGACCAAGCTCGACCAGGTCTGCCATATCGTTGCGGATTGTTGCTGAGGAAACTGAGTTGTTCATATCAGCACATATTGCTTTTGACCCAACAGGCTCGCCTGTGGCAATATATCGTTCAATTATCGTAGCAAGAATTTCTTGTTTCCTTTTAGAAATATCACTCACAGAATTCACCTCTTAAGTGGTTTTATCACCTGTTAGCACTCTTGTGTTGAGAGTGCTAACTCTGTTAATAATATACTATGTATTTTTGATTTTGTCAACAATCTTTTAAAAATAATTTATGAATACTTTGTAAATTCATTGTTTTTATTATGTGTTGCCAAGCTCTGAAAGCGTATATATATAATGGTATACAATAATTTGTGATTTATTCGCCTATAAGGGCATAAAAAAACAACTCATCTTTCAGATGAGTTGTTTGCTTGTTTTTAACTTATTGCTCAACAGGGTAAACAGAAACTTTCTTTCTGTCTTTGCCAAGGCGTTCAAAACGAACCTGACCGTCAACAAGTGCAAAGAGTGTATCGTCTTTACCTTTACCAACGTTTGTGCCCGGATGAATCTTTGTACCTCTCTGTCTTACGAGGATGTTACCTGCAAGAACATATTGACCGTCTGCTCTTTTAGCACCAAGTCTTTTAGACTCTGAATCACGGCCGTTACGGGTAGAACCCATACCTTTTTTATGAGCAAATAACTGAATGTTAATTTTAAGCATTTCGTTACACCTCCGTAATAGTTATCGTAACATTTTTAGGATACTGAAGGCTAAGCTCTTCCATATGAAGTTTGAGCCCTGAAAAAATATCCTGTGTTTTAATTGCATCTTTTTCGGGAACAATTACTGTCATTTCTCCGCTTTCGCAAACCTTAATGTCTGCATTGATATGCATAACCTCAGTTAAGGTGTTTGCTACCATATATGTAACAGATGAAACTGCTGCACATACAATGTCGGAGCCTGATTCAGAAAAACCTGAATGACCTTTTGAATTGAAACCTAAAAGTGCACCGTCTTTTGAATTGTAGAACGTAAATTTAATCATACAAATTAAGCGTTGATTGCTGAAATCTCAACTTTTGTATATGGTTGTCTGTGGCCCATTTTACGTTTTTCATTCTTCTTTGGTTTGTAAGTAGCAACAACGATTTTTTTGCCTTTGCCGTTCTTTACAACCTTAGCGCTAACAGAAGCACCATCAACGTAAGGAGCGCCAACTTTAATACCGTCGTCTGCACCAATTGCGATAACCTTATCAAAGGTTACTTCAGCGTCAGCTTCAACGTCGAGCTTTTCGATGTAGATAACATCGCCGTTTTCAACTTTGTACTGCTTTCCGCCTGTTTCAATGATTGCGTACATAGATTTTTACCTGCTTTCTTTCAGTCTCGCTAACGAGGCGGTTATTATGTAAAATAACACTTGTGGGCACAACAAAAGTACCCGCCCTTAATATGCGGCAAATGGTATTTTAGCAGATAATGTTTTATTTGTCAACATTAATTCTGCTTTTTTCCAACTCTTTTTTTATATCCTCGGGAAGCGGTGCGGTGAACGTCATTTCTTCATTTGTGATGGGGTGACAAATGGTTACTTGCTTGCAATGCAAAGCGGCGTGATGCAAAAGCTCTGTTTCCTGTGCACCGTAAAGCTCATCTCCTACAAGAGGGTGACCTATATAATCAAAGTGAACACGTATCTGATGTGTTCTGCCTGTTTCTGTTTTTATTTCAACAAAAGCCTTGTCGGGTAATTGCTCCAGTACATGCCAATGTGTTACCGCAGGGTCACCGCGCTCATCAACCGTTCTTAGAGTCAAGCCCATATCAGGTCGGTAGATGGGTGCGTTAATTGTACCGTTTTCCTCCAATGTACCCCAGATAAGTGCATTGTAAATTTTTTTCATGTTGCCGTTAAGCTTAGATGCGCTAAGGCTGTTTTTTGCAAAAACCATAACACCTGAGGTTACTTTATCAAGTCTGCCTATGGCACGTCCTGCGGCAGGCTCGTTATTTGTATTTATAAGGTAATTTGCAACCGCATTACATAACGTGCCGTTTGGATGCTTCTGTGTAGGATGTGAAGAAATTCCCGACGGTTTATTTACAATTAAAATATCTTCATCCTCATAAATAATTGAAATGGGAACATCCCAAAGTGGTGGGGGAGAAGTTTTTTCAGGAATAAAAATTGTAAGCTTATCACCGGCTTTTATTTTATCAATTACCCTCCAATGTGTGCCGTTTATAAATACAGTCTGAGGGGTAGTACGCAGGTGCTTGATAATATAAGTTGAAAGCTTAATTTCACCTTTTAAGAAATGGAGAAGCGGACGCTCATTATATTCTTCGGGAATTATGTATTCAATTTTTCTCATAAGCGTTCACTCCTTTATATAATATGTATGGTAACAAAAACCTTGTATATTTTTTTGAATATGCACTTGTATATACAAAGTGTCAAAAAATGACGATTGTTCAAAAAAATGTAGATGTAAAGTTGATTACTTTACAAAATATTTCTTTTTTGGAATTTGAAATCGGATAAAAACTGAAGTTTTAAACAAAATTGACAGGTTTATGAACAATGACAAGCATATTGCTTGTCATTGTTTGTATACATAAAAGCTGTGTTTTTTTGTTAATTTTAGGAAATAAAGTATTAATATACTGTATTTATACAGTTATTTTTATCTTATAGGATGTTCTGAAACTTTTCTGTTATTGAATTTTGCAACAAAATCAAAGCCTGCTTCGCGAGCAATTTCGTATGCCTGTGTAATGCCGAATCCTATTCTTTCTGCATAATGAGAGTCGGAGCCGACGCTTACTAATTTGCCGCCTAATTCTTTGTATCTTTTTATTGTATCAATATTAGGTGACGGAAGGTTGATAGGGTATTTTAAACCGCCCATATTTATTTCAAGAGCTTTATCTTTTTCTGCACAAAGGCGAAGAATTTCATCAACCTTTTTTGAATATTTATTTATATCCTCAATATAACCGCAGTGATTAAAAACGTATCTGAACGGATATGTTATGTGAGCAAGAATATCAAAGTTACCCCATTGAAGAAGGTTAAGAATTTCATCAAAATATTCATTCATCATACCTTCAACATCTAAGCCGTCAAAGGTTGTAAAATCGTAAAAGTCAGGTTGCCCTCTTAAATTATGAAGTGAGCCTATAACCACGTCATATTCGTGTGAATTAATAATTTCTTCTGCTAATTCAGGAATATAATGTGCCTCAGCAAGCTCAATACCACGAAGAATTTCTATTTTGCCTTCGAAGTCTTTTTTTGCTCGTGATACTTCCTTTGCACTTCTTTCTACACGTTTGTCAAAGCCATCCTTGTAAAAAACATCAACCTCGCAATGGTCTGTAAAAGCAACAGTCTGAATGTTGTTCTGAAAAGCAGTTTCTGCCATTAAGTCAACAGGATGGTTACCGTCCTGAGAGCTGTCTGTGTGAGTGTGCAAGTCTATAATTTTAATATCAGCCATACGTAAACCAACTTTCTAATATATTACCAACAAGAATAATACCATAAAATTAAATAAAAAAATAGGGTTAAATTAAAAATAAAGAATAATCTTTAAATTTATTAAGGAATGTGCTATATTAAAAATATAAACAGAGGTGAATAATATGGTTAAATTAAAAGCAAACGCAAAAATTAACCTCATTCTTGATGTAACAGGTATCAAGAAAAACGGTTATCATAGTCTTTTTACCATTATGCAATCAATAAGCCTTGGCGATACAATTACTGTTGAAAAAACAGATGGCGAAGAAATTGTTATTTCGTGTGACGTAGCGGGCGTGCCTACGGATAGCAGTAATATTGTATATAAATGTGCGGTTAAGTTTTTTGAATATGCCGGCATATCCAAAAATAAAGGTATAAGCATCCATATAAATAAAGTCACTCCGTTTTGCGCAGGAATGGGCGGCGGCAGTGCTGATGGTGCAGCGGTGCTTGTGGCACTTAATAAGCTTTTTAACACCGGTTTTTCTGAAAAAATACTTTGCAGAATTGGTGTTAAGGTTGGTGCAGACATACCGTTTTGTATAGTGGGAGGTACTGCTTTGTGCCTTGATACAGGTGCAATTGTTGCTCCGCTTACAGATGTTGAGGGGTACTATATTGTTGTTGTTAAGCCTGAGGATGGTGTTTCAACTAAAGAGGCTTATGCGGCAATTGATGCCTTGGAAAATATGAAGCATCCTAAAAATCAGCAGATGCTTGAATTGATTTCTGATGGGGAGCTTGAAGAAGGTCTCAGGCTATGTGCCAATGTTTTTGAACAGGCGTTGGAGGTTCCCGGCAGAGTAGACATAAAATCAATATGCAATAAAAACGGAGCAGTTGCTTCTTGTATGACAGGCTCAGGCTCTGCAGTATACGGTATTTTTAAGGATTTAGATAATGCAAAAAAATCTGTTGAAGAATTGAAGGAAAGGTTTAATAACGTTTACCTTTGCACACCGGAAAAGGTCGGTGTAAAAATAATTGAATAAAAAGGGAAAACCGTCCAAAAATTCTTATGAATGAAAGGACGGTTTTTTATGTTTAAAAAAATAAAAAAAGAAATGAATTATAAACGTGACAAAAAAATAATTTCTGCATTTTTAATAGCTTTTGTGTTATATTTTGCTTTTTCATGTACGTACGTTTGTATGGCGTCACAGTCTGTAAGAGAGAGTGTTGTACGATTGCATATTCTTGCAAATTCAGACTCCGAGTTTGACCAGAATTTAAAAATAAAGGTACGTGATGCTCTTCTTGAAACTAACGCGAAGATTTTAAATAGTCAGGTTACGGCAGATAATGCCGGGGAATACTTTGAAGAGTCTAAAGAAGTGCTGCTGACTACCGTGAAAAAAGTACTTAAAGAAAATGGTGTTAATTATAATGCAACAATAAGCTTGGGTAAAGAATATTTTGAAACACGTAAATACGGTAACCTGACTTTTCCTGCGGGTGAATATTTGTCGATTAAGGTTATTCTTGGAAACGGAGAAGGAAAAAACTGGTGGTGTGTTATGTTTCCGCCGTTGTGTGTGCCTTTTGCGGATGACGTAACTGCGGATGAAAGCAAAACATCCCACTACCTGTCAGATAGTGGGGATGATGTTGTAAACGGTGGGGATAAGTATGTTGTTAAATTTAAAATAATAGAATTTTATGAGGAGCTTAAGCAGAAATTTAAATAATTGCTTCTTTATGCCTTGTAACGTGACAGCCTACGTTAACAGCAACGGGAAGCCCGGCAATATGTGTAGGTGCTGTTTCTATATTAACCGCAAGGGCAGTAACGTCACCGCCGAAGCCTTGTGCGCCTATATTAAGCTTATTTACTTCAATAAGCATTTTTTCTTCTAAATCTTTATAAAATTCATCCTCGTTATGAATTGAAATATCTCGTGATAATGCTTTTTTGGAAAGAAGTGCAACACCTTCAAAATCACTGCCTATGCCTACGCCGAGTATAACAGGCGGACAAGGGTTAGAATCGGCAATTTTAACAGTTTCCACAACAAAATTAATAATATCGTCAACAGTTGCAGAAGGTGTAAACATTTTAATTCTGCTCATATTTTCACTGCCAAAGCCTTTAGGTGCGGCGGTGAATTTTATTTTATCACCCGGCACGATGGAAAGGTGAATGAGGGCAGGTGTATTGTCGTTTGTGTTACCTCTGCGAATAGGGTCCTTAACAATAGAACAACGCATTTTACCTTTATATGCATTTCTTACGCCGTTATTTACTGCTTCGTTAAAGTCACCGTCAACAATGTGCACGTCCTGACCAAGCTCACAAAAAAGTACAGCCATACCAGTATCCTGACAAATAGGGATGTTAAGCTCTTTTGCACTATCAAGGTTTTTTTGCATATCGCAAAAAATGCTTTTAGCAATTGGGTGACTTTCTTCCTGTGATGCAGAAGCTATTTTATTTTTAAGTGATTGAGGTAAGCTTAAGTTTGCCTCTGTAAAAAGCTCTTCAACAGTTTTTTCTATTAAAGCGACACTTATCTCTCTCATAAAATCCCTCTCGTATATTAATAGTATAACCGTGTCAAAATGACACGGTTAATTTCAATTTTATCAGCCTCTTTGGTTTCCGCCACGACGAGGAGTGGAAGCACCACGTTTTGCAACGTTATTCTTTTTTAAGTCACTCATTTTTTCGTCGCTGATTGTTTTGAATTTTGCCAACATATCTTCAAAAGACATATTTTCAGGCTCGGATTTTTGTGAACCGGTCCACACCTGTGGTTGTGAACGTCTTGGTTTGTCACCGGCAGGTTTTTTTGGCTTTTCGGCTTCTTCCTGGGGAAGAGCCTTTTTTATAGAAAGGGCTACTTTGCCTTTTTCATTGATTTCAAGAACCTTAACCTTAACTGTATCACCTTCGGAAAGAACCTCGTGAATATCTTTAACAAATGTGGCTGATACTTCAGAGATGTGTACCATACCTGTTGTTTTATCCGGAAGTTCAACAAATGCTCCGAAATTTGTAATACCTGTAACTTTACCTTCAAGAATTGCGCCAATTTCCACTGCCATATTTTACCTCAAAAAAATATAATTATACACCTGGGGTAGCATCCACATAAACATGTTCATCCGGCATAACGTACCCGTTTTGTCTGGCATAATCTTCGGCGAGCTCTGCTTCATCGTCTTTAGAATTAAGTTCATTAAGAACACTGTTTTCTTCAACGATTTCATTATGTACGGACTGCTTTGCGGCAAGCTCTTTTTCGTAATTGTTTTTATCTATAACCTTTGAAACAATTGCACCAACAAGGTAAGCCAATATACAAGAACAAATGATGATTGCGATTATGCTTTCGCTACGTATCTTTTTCTTTTGTTTTGTTGCTGTCAAAACCGTCTCCGCCTTTCTTTGAATGCTTTACGTGTGCCAAAATTATACCACTTAAATTATATACATATATTCTTAGTTTTTGCAAGTGTTTTTTGCTTATTTTTTCAGAGTTTTTCTTTGTTTTTTTAAAATGCTTTGTGATTTTTTCAGAAAGGCGTGAAAAAATCCTGTATATAAAACGAAACGGAGAAAAAATAATCTTTATAGCAAAGTGAAAAAGGCGTTTTACTGTTTTTGAAAATCTGTTGGTGATTTTGATTGCCGCAATGCCAAAGGATATATAATAAAAAGCGGCACCGATAATTTCACCTGCGATTATATATAGTCGTACCTCGCCTTTGTTTAGTGCCAGTATAAACATAAAAGTGGAAATGCCGAAAATAAAAAAGTAAAGCAAATCAAAAAATATGTTAAAGACTTTTGAGGAAGTAAAAGTCAGGCGGATTGCTCTTAAAACGTCATATAATATACCTAATAAAAAACCAAGACCGAGAGCACCGATAAAAATTGAAAGTTGTTGGGAATGTGCAACACTGTACATCAGCGGAACACCCTTGATAAAAAGCCACCGCTTTTTTCAACAACATCTGCATATTGTAAAGCGTTTATACTGCCCTCAATAGATAATTCACCAATTTCCAGGGAAAGCTTTGTTATGTGTAAATTCTGACCTTTAACAGTTAACTCGCCACATTCTGTTGCAGCAATAATTGTTTCTTCATCAAAGCTGTCAACATTTGTAACCCCTGAAACCGAAAGCTTCTTGCGGTCTTCAAGAATACAGTTGTGAGGAAAAAAACTACCTTTTTGCGCATCTGCCAATTTAACCACCTCCGTAATACATTTTATTAAAAAAATGTACAACTTATTCCTTTATTAAATTACACAGGAAAATTAACACTATGTTAAAACACTCTTATTGACAGTGAAATATTTTTCTAATAAAATATTTAATAGTTAATTAAGAGGATGATTTAATGAAAAATGGCGTATATAATTTGTGGTTAAGTATTATATCTGTAACCATGGTTGCGGTGCTTGTAATTGGTATATTGGTTTGCGTTGAAAAACCTGAAGAGTCAGAGGTGAGCAAAAATATGACTGAGCAAGCTTTAAAAGAGGAATTTGTTTCTTTAATAGATACCACAGTTCCTGAGGATTATTCTTCTGTTCTGGGCACTATGGCAAAGCTCAGAAATGAGTATAGTGAAACTTTAAAAATATTTACTTTGGGATATACCGTTACGGGCAAAACTATACCTATGTTTACTATGGGTAATGGTGAAAAAACTGCTCTTGTGGTTGGTGGCTTGCATGCAAGGGAGCATGTAACAACAAAATTCCTTTTAAGGTGTATTGAGGATTATTGCTATGCTCTTGAAAAAGGTGACGGCACATTTGACGGTTACAATTTAAAAGAGCTGTTTTCTGAATATACGGTTTATATAGTACCTTGCCTGAATGTAGACGGTCTTGAAATAGTGCTTTCAAATCTGCCTGTAAAAAAGGGTGTGGGTATTGATGAGCTTTCCGAATATAAATGCAATTATAACGGTGTTGATTTGAACAGGAATTTTCCGTTAGCATGGGATAAAATAGATAATGGTGTAACTGAGCCTTTCGGGTATTTTTTCAGAGGCTACGAGCCTGCCAGCGAGAATGAAACAAAAGCAATTATGGAATTGTGCAAAAATCATCAATTTTCTTTTATGCTTTCTATTCATGCAAAGGGTAACTGTATTTATTGGGCAGATACTTATAAAACAGAGTTTAACAGTATGTATGAAGCATTTACACGTGATATTGCAACGGCTGCAGATATGGTTATGCTTGAGCCTACCTTAAAAGCAACAGGCTACGGTGGCGGTTTTGAAAATTGGTTCAGGCATACTCATTCTAAACCGGGCTTGTGTGTTGAGCTTGTAAGCGTAGAGGAAACAATCAAGCCTTGCGGTGCAGAAAATTATAAGGATTTTAACAGTTTTGTTAATTACGAAAAAACGAAGTATATTCTTGCAGCAGCATTGAATTCAGAAAATGTATAATAGGGGTAAAAATGAACGTTTACGATTTTGATAACACTATTTACGATGGCGAAAGTGTAGTAGATTTTTTTATTTTTTACTGTAAAAAAGATAAATCTCTTATAAAGCATATGCCCTCTGTTTTTTATGCTTTGCTTAAATATAAAATGGGTAAAGCAACTATTGAAGGTGCTCTTGCTCAGTATGGTAAAAGTGTAGGGGATTTTTACAGAAATAATCCTGATATAGAAACAGATGTGAAGGTTTTTTGGGATGAGCACATGGATAAAATCAAACCCTTTTATAAGACTATACAGTCTCAGGATGATTTGATTATTTCAGGCTCACCTGAATTTTCACTTGATATTATCTGTAAGAGATTGGGTATTAAAAGGTATATAGGAAGTGTGATTGAAAAGGACGGTACAATATCACGTCTTTGTATAAGAGAAGCAAAGGTGAAAGCGTTTTTGGAGCAGTATCCTGATACTGAAATTGAAAATTTTTATACAGATTCTATAAATGACGTGCCATTAATGGAAATCAGTAAAAACGTGTACCTTGTAAAAGGAAATAAAATAAAAAAGATAAAATAAATTAACCGCAGGACTTTGAAAAAGAGACCTGCGGTTTTTACTTAGATTTTTAAAATAACTGCACCGTATGCAGGGATATTCACGGAATGTGAAGCCTGCTTTTCGGTAATTAATTCGTAGGAGTATTTAAATTCCTCGGGAAGATTATAATCAATATCGTGATAATTTCTGTTAACTATAACAAGAATTTTATCCTTTTCACCTCTGCGCATATATGCTACACACGAAAGCATAGCGGAATAGGAAATGAATTTTCCTTCTTTAAGGCAATCAAGAGAATTTCTGATTTTACCTAATTTAATATACCAATCTGTTAACTGTTTATCTTCATTTCCCCAGGGGAAAAAGGTTCTGTTAAACGGGTCACCGCCACCTTGTACACCTGACTCATCTGCATAGTAAACAGATGGGAAGCCCGGTAAGGTGTATTGCAAAACAGTTGCAGATTTAAGTAGCAGCTTTGCTTTTTCATATTCTTCGGCTGTAAGGCGGTAGCTTGATTGTATGTTACGAGGCTTATGCTCAATGGAATCGTTAATTAATTTAGTAATTATTCTTGCTGTATCGTGGGTGCCGATATGATTCATAAGGCAGTTAAGGGCTTGTGGCGGATAATTTTCACAAACAGAAATAATTGCTTCCATAAAGCTTTCTGCCACACCATAGCGCATAAAGGTGATTATAGCGGAGGCGAAGGGATAGTTCATTACGCTGTCAAGCTGGTCGCCTAAAAGGTAACGCCTTCTGCCACCGTGACTTATTTTGTTTGTGGCATCCTCCCAGACCTCACCAATAATAAGATAATCTTTATTTAATGCTTTAATTGAAAGGGAAAGTGCATCAATAAATTTATCAGGTAATTCATCGGCAACGTCAAGGCGAAAGCCGTAGGCACCTGCATTGAGCCATTTTTTTATGATACCGTTGTTACCTGTAATGTAATCTATGAAGGAATCTGTTTCTTCGTTAGTTTCAGGTAACGTATCAATACCCCACCAGCTTTTATATTTTCCGTCAGGCTCTAATGTGAACCAATCTTTATATTTTCCGTCAGGATTATTTATAAAGCCTTCTGTGTCATATCTGCCCTCACGGTTGAAATAGATACTGTCTGAGCCTGTATGACTGAAAACGCCGTCAAGAATTACTTTAATTCCGTGTTTTTCTGCT
>JAZUMM010000157.1:0-5053 GCA_045603625.1 Acutalibacteraceae bacterium
GGGTACGTATATCAGGTCTACGCCTTCGCAGTCATCTGATTTTGAAAGGGCAGTTGATGCGGTGAGCCAGCCTGCATTTCTGCCCATTGTTTCAATTACGGTTACGTAAGGCGTGTTGTAAACCGTTGCATCGCGTATAAGCTCTTTTGTTGTTGCACAAATATATTTGCATGCAGAGGCATAGCCGGGCGTATGGTCGGTTTCAACAAGGTCGTTATCAATCGTTTTAGGTATACCGATAAATTTAATGCTTTCGTTTGTTGTTTTGGCGTAATTGTGTAGCTTCATAATTGTATCCATACTGTCATTTCCGCCAATGTAGAAAAAGTAGCCGATATCATATTTTTTCAGTATACTGAAAATTTTTTCATAAATCTCTTCATTTTTATCTGCATCAGGCAATTTGAATCTGCATGAGCCTAAAAATGAAGATGGAGTGCGCTTAAGTAATTCAATTTCAAGGCTTGAGTGAAAGGCTTGGTTTAATTCAATAATATTTCCGTTAATCAGACCGTCAATGCCATATCTCATACCGTAAATTTTTTTTGCGCCTCTGTTTAATGCCGCTTCAAATACACCTGCAAGTGTAGAATTTATTACTGCAGTAGGACCGCCACTCTGACCGACAATTACATTTTTGTTCATAAAAAAACACCTCGTTGTTATTTTAACAACGAGGTTACTTCTTATTCAAAAAGCACGTCAAAATCGCTTAAATTATAAAATGTTCCTTTGTATCTTCCGCTAAAATCCTTTTGCTTTTGTTGGTCAACGGCAAAAACCTTGTTTTGTTTATAAAGTATTGCAATTTTAATCTGGTTATTTTCGTTTACAGAAAAATGCTTTTTTATTTGTTTATATTTACTGTCTTTTCTTTTGAATATTTCAGGTATTTGCAAAGCAGAAGAGCAGGAGAGCAGGTCGCAAATAAGCTTTTCTCTCAGTAATTCACCGTCAACCGTCTTAGAAAAGTGCTCGTATATTTTTTCGGCATATTGTGATAAGCTTATTTTTTCTACCTTCGTACTGTTTCCAAATTCATAAAACAAATCAAAGGGTGAATAACCTTCTTCGTTTATTAAATAATCAAGAGTATACAAAAATCTTCCGCTGTTGTACATTCTTTCAAGGGCATCCTCTGTGTTGTGGAGCTTATTAATTTCTTCGTTTGTAAGCCAGGGTGTGCTTGTTACCTCGTAGGGAGCCTCTTTTTTATATTCACATGGAAAGCTTTGGGGCTCCTCGCGCATTTGTGCACCGTAAAGTAGCTTTAAAAAGCCCATCTGAAGCATATTTGCCCCAAGGGAATACCCAATATTAAAGCTTCGCTTAAAGCTCTCAAAGTCTTCGTAAGGAAGTCCTGTAATAAGGTCAATATGGATGTGCATATTGTTAAACGAAATCAACCTTTTGATGTTGTCAATCAGCTTCGGAATATTGGTTTTTCTGTTAATTGCATTTAAAGTTTTTTCGTTAAAGGATTGCATACCTATTTGAAGCTGAAACAGACCTACAGGTGCACTTTTTAAAATGCTTAAGGTATCCTCCTTTAAAATATCGCCTGCAATTTCAAAGTGAAAGCATACGTTTTCGGGAATATTCTTTTTATAGTTTTCCAGAATAAAGGTTAATATTTCGTTTGCTTTTTTACTGTTGGCGTTAAAGGTCCTGTCAACAAATTTAATTGTTCTTGAACCACTGTTTGAAAGCTTGATTATATCGTCTTTGACTCTTTCAATATCAAAATGGCGGAGCTGAGAGCATCTGCCTGATAAACAGAATGCACATCTGTACGGGCAGCCTCTGCTTGCTTCTATGTATGAAATTCTGTTTTGAAGATTTTTAAAATATTCGTCACAATAAGGTGTAACAGGTGTGAGCGTGTATTCTTTTTCAGGGTTAGAAACAATTTCGTTTTCTTTTCTGAAGGATAAACCATCAATACCTTCAACAGAGCTGTTACATAAAATGGCATTAACGAGCTCAGGGTACGTTTCTTCACCTTCACCTGAAAGAACGTAATCAATAAAAGGGTAGCTTTTAAGCACGTCTTTTGCTCTGTACGAAACCTCAGGACCACCGAGTATAATGGTTGCAGTAGTATTGTTTTTTAATTCTTCACATATTTGCAGAGTTTTTTCAATATTCCATATATAGCAGGAAAAGGATATTACCTTGTAGTCTTCTTCAAGTATTTTATTAATAATTACCGCGTTTTCGTTGTTAATGGTTGATTCTATAACACGGTATTTTATATCCGGGTACTTGTTTTTAGCACTTGAATATAAACACCAGGGTGCCAGTGAAGCGTGAATATATTTAGAATTTAAACAGCAAACAGCAACTTTCAAAAATATCCGACCTTTTAATTTACTTTTCTGATATATTATGTTATTATATCTAAAGTTTTTTAATTAATCAAGGTGGTAGGGTATGAACAAATTAAGCAAAAGGAAGGATATTAACTTTCTTGTTGTGCTTTGCTCAATTGTGTATTTTGCAAGCTACGTTTCAAGAATCAATCTCGGTACCGTTCTTGTTGAAATTATAAATTCAGGCTATGCAAGTGAAAAAATAGCAGCACTCGCATTATCTGCCTGCTCTGTTACGTATGGTGCGGGTCAGCTTGTGAGCGGTTATCTCGGCGATAAATTCAAGCCACAGAATATTATACTTATCGGCTTTATTATCACTTCATTAATGAATTTATGTGTAGGTACGGTAGGGAACGAGAGCGTGCTTGTTGTGTTGTGGGCAATTAACGGCTTTGCTCAGGCGTTTATGTGGCCGCCACTTGTTAAAATACTTTCAAATCTTCTTTCTGATGAGGATTATAAAAAAGCATGTGTAAGGGTGAGCTGGGGTAGCTCTTTAGGCACTGTTTCAATGTACCTTCTTTCACCTTTGATGATAAAAATCTGGAGTGTTAAGGCAGTTTTTATTTTCAGTGGTGTTTTTGCGGCAGTTATTGCTGTTGTATGGAAAAGCGTTTATGATAAGCACAAGGCGTTCAGTAAGGTTGAGGTTAATTCAGCAACACCTGAAGCATCAGATAAAGTAAAATCTGAGGTTAAAGGTATCAGCTTTGATAAAGCATCAATATTCATTCTTGTAATGGTAATGCTCTGTATTCTTCTTCAGGGCTCTTTACGTGATGGCGTTACAAACTGGACTCCTACATATATTTCCGATATTTTTAACCTGGATAGCTCAATATCAATTCTTTCAAGTGTGATTTTGCCGATATTCAGTCTTTTATCATTCACGTTTGTTTCGTTTGTTAACCGTAAATTTATAAAAAATGAGCTTGTTTGCGCAGGTGTTACCTTTGGTGTTGGTGCAGTCTCTGCGGTATTGCTTATGCTTGTAAACGGAAGTATGGTAATATCATTACTTTTACTTGCATTACTTGTAGGCTCAATGCACGGTGTTAACCTTATTCTTGTTTGTGTTATTCCTGCATATTTTGCAAAATTCGGTAAGGTATCATTTATATCGGGCTTAATCAATTCCTGCACGTATGCAGGTGCCGCAATATCCACTTATGGTATTGCAGTTTTTACCGAAAGCTTTGGCTGGAATAAAACTATTGTTTTGTGGAGTGCCATTGCATTTCTTGGTGCATTTGTATGTATCATGCTTTCAAAAAAATGGTCTGCTTTTAAAAGTCGATAATAAAGCAGATTGATAATAATTTAACTTGACAATGTTCGCATATTTTAATATTATAATATGTGAACATTTTGTTTTAAATTTTTAAAGGATGTGTTATTTGATGGAACAAAAGTACGAGGCATTATTTACTCCTTGGAAAATCGGTAATGTTGAAATCAAAAACAGAATAGTTATGTGTCCTATGGGCGGTACATCACTTTTCGGTTGGTTTGAAATCGGCGGTTGCCATTTTGATAAGGAAGCAGCAAAGCTCTTTATTGAAAGAGCAAATAATAATGTTGGTCTTATTATTCCCGGTATTGCACCTCTTCGTGATACTATCTGGGGTAAATGGCTCTGGCAGAATCCGAAGATGTTTGATGAGCTTAAAGAATTTATGGATGAAATTCATAAAACAGGCGCAAAGCTTTTTGTTCAGCTTACAGCAGGTATGGGCAGAAGCTGGGCTATTACAGAGCTTATTGCACCTTTACATAAAAAGAAATTTACACGTGCAATTCTTAAGCCTATTATTGATACATCACACGAGCTCGCATCACCAAGCCCACAGCCATCTCGTTGGGCACACGATATTATCTGCCCTGAAATGACAGTTGAGCAGATTCACGAAATTATTGAAGCATTTGCAAAAACTGCAAAGCTTTGTATGGATGCAGGCGTTGACGGTGTTGAGGTTCACGCTGTTCACGAGGGTTATCTTCTTGACCAGTTTGCAATTGAATATTTCAACAAACGTACAGACGATTACGGCGGAAGCTTTGAAAACAGATTCCGTTTTGCAACAGATGTTGTAAAAGCAATTAAAGCGAGATGCGGTGCTGATTTCCCTGTATCACTTCGTTATTCTGTTGAATCAAAAATGAAAGACTTCTGCTACGGTGCAATGCCCGGTGAAGATTATACAGAGGTTGGCCGTGCAATGGAAGAATCTGAAAAGGCAGCAAAGTACCTTCAGGATGCAGGTTACGATATGCTTAATGCAGATAACGGTACATACGATTCATGGTATTGGGCACATCCGCCAATGTATATGCCACAGAACTGTAACCTTGATGACGTTGCACACATCAAAAAATTTGTTGATATTCCTGTTGTTTGTGCAGGCCGTATGGAGCCTGATGTTGGTGCACAGGCAATTGCAGAAGGCAAAATTGATGGTGTAGGCGTTGCACGTCAGTTCCTTACAGACCCTGAGTGGATTACAAAAATCATTGAAGAAAGAGTTGAAGATATCAAGCCTTGCATCTGTTGTCACGCAGCTTGCTTTAACTTCTCATCATCAAAGGGTCACGCAAATACTCAGGACCTTTTTGATACAATGGGTCTTTCACGTTGCGCACTTAACCCAAAATCAATGCAGTCTAAAAAATATAAAATT
>JAZUMM010000158.1:0-3273 GCA_045603625.1 Acutalibacteraceae bacterium
ATTAAATAGTATGATAATTTAATAATACTGTTTACCTTTTTAGATAAAAATGCTACAATGAATGGGAAAGAAGGTATATTATGCAAATTAAAGAGATTTTAGGTCACGTTGACCATACACTTTTAAAACAGGAATCCACTTGGGAACAAATAAAGGTAATTTGTGATGACGGCATAAAATTTGGTACTGCAAGTATTTGTATACCGCCATCATTTGTAAAGCAGTGTGCAGATTATTGTGCAGGTAAGGTGAAAATTTGCACTGTTATAGGCTTCCCTAACGGTTACAATACAACTGCCGTTAAGGTTTTTGAAACAAAGGATGCAATTTTAAATGGTGCCGATGAAATTGATATGGTTATAAATATCGGTTGGCTTAAAGATAAAAAATATGATCTCTTGCTTAATGAAATCAAGGAAATCAAAAGCGCTTGCGGAGAAAAGGTTCTTAAGGTTATTATTGAAACCTGCCTTTTAACCGATGATGAAAAAATTAAAATGTGCGAAATTGTAACTCAGGCAGGGGCAGATTATATAAAAACATCAACAGGCTTTTCTGTTTCAGGTGCAACCTTTGATGATATTAAGCTCTTTTCTGAAAACGTAGGTGACTGTGTAAAAATGAAAGCGGCAGGCGGTATTGCTTCTCTTGACGATGCCGAAAAATTCCTTTCACTTGGTGCAGAAAGACTGGGTACGAGCAGAATTGTTTCTATTGCAAAAAAAGAGCAGGGTCAAGGCTATTAATTTCATTTATTCAATTAATATTGAGGAGGAATCAGCGTGAAGCTCAGTATGGAAATTGCATACGTACCCGAAGCCGATTTCAATCAGAAAAAGGAAATGATGGTAGATTGGCGTAAAACAAGCGTCAATGCATCAAATTTTTCTGCCATAAGTGCGGTGGCGTGTTTTATCTGTGCAATTGCTTTGTGGCTTTTAAGGGATAATTTCTTTTATATAAATTTTGCAAGTGCTGCTATTTATATAATTGCCTATTTTGCTTGCAGAGAATGGAAATTTGTTGGTTTTCTCGCACCGATTATTGCTTTTTCACTCAGCTGTAGCAGATTTTTTATTGAAGAAATAACAAACAGAAAAATGTTCATTGTTGTTTGTGTTGTGGCAGTAGTTGGGGCAATTCCTTCATTCTTTGCATATAGGTGTGCATATAATTTTAGAAATGTTTTTAAGGAATTAAAAAATAGTGAGGGCTTTCCGTCCTTTATTGCAAATAGTGCTGATTTATACGGCAAAAAGATATATATACACGATAAAGAAAAAACCATGTACGAAAGTAAAACAGAGGTTTCGTACAATCCGTTTAATACGCAAGAGGATATTTCTAAGGAAGCAACAGAGAGGTACCACGATACTGTTGTTAAATCAAAGCAAAAGCCTATTGAAATGAATATCGGTGTTGACGGTAAGCTCATTTCTGCCGAAGAAGAAAAACGCCGCGTAGAAGAAAAAGAAAAGGCAGAAAAGAAGGGTGGCTTGTTTATTGGTGGCTTTGAGCTTATATTTGCTCATAGTGACCTTGATAATAAGGATTATAGCGAAAAGCACATACTTATGGGCAAGTGGCGATATAATCTGCAAATGATGGAAAATGGCTTTACTATATTTGTTTTTTTACTGATGATTGCTATTATGGCAGCAAATCTGGGCTCGCTTGCAGGTATGCTTAATTATATTGTTGTGCTTGTGTTCATACTTGGTATAAACCAAATGAAAATGGGTAAATGGTACGGCCCTGTAACTACGGTGATTGCCATAATATACACAACCACGTTTATGAATAATATGATTTCCGTGCTGGCACTTTTACTTGCGTATATATATAATATAAAAATGCTTGTGGGAATAGTCAGGTACGTGCTTAATTATAAAATTTACAAAAAGCTTAAAACACAGGACGGTTTTCCCACATTTGCAAAAACTACGGCAGAGCTTTATGCTGACAAGCTTTATATAACAGAAAAACGCGAAAAGGTTAAAATGATGGAGGCTGCCGCCAAAAGACCTGTTAAGGTTATGGATATCGGTTTTGACGAAAAGCCTAAAAAGGATGAAGGCGCCTGGAATGCTTTCAATTATATGGATGAAAAGGATGAGGGAAAATGAAAGGTCAAATGTTAGTTAATGAATTTATTTACCCGCCAAAAAGTGTTACAGACAGCTGTCACGCTTCAACTGTTTTACCACTTGCAAACGGTACTGTTGTTGCATCCTGGTTCGGTGGAACAAAGGAAGGTAACGACGATGTAAAAATATGGGTAAGTGTACGTGAAAACGGTAAATGGGCAGAGCCTTACAGTATAAGTGTTAAAGGTGAGGCACTTCCTCATTGGAATCCCGTATTGTTTTTAAAAGAAAACGGCGAAATTATTCTTTATTTCAAATACGGCAAGCCTATTCCTCAATGGGTTACATATTACTCAGTTTCAAAGGATGGCGGCAGAAGCTTTTCTGAGCCGAAGGTGCTTGTTCCCGGCGACCTTGATGGTGGCAGAGGTCCTGTAAAAAATAAGGCTATCCGCCTTGCAGACGGCACGGTTGTTGCACCTGCATCAAAGGAATCTCTTCGCAAATCATGGAAATGCTTTGTTGATATTTCAAAGGATGACGGCAAGACCTTTACACATTCAAAATTTGTTCTCAGACCTAAAAAAGACGGCAAAACTGTTGGTATGATTCAACCTACCTTGTGGGAGAATGAAACAGGTCTTCATATGCTTATAAGAACAAATATGGGGCACATTTATAAAAGCGACAGTAAGGATGGCGGTATGACCTGGTGTAAGGCTTACGAAACACCAATGGGTAACCCAAACAGTGGTATAGATGTTGTTAAACTGGATGATGGCAGACTTGTGCTTATTATGAACCCTATTTTTGAGTGCTGGGGCGACAGAGCACCACTTATTTTAATGTATTCTGAAGATGGTGGAGATACCTTTAAAGAATTTTTCACCTGTGAAGCAACAACAGGTGACCACGAATTCAGTTACCCTGCAATTGTGGCAGATGGCAATGTTCTTCATATAACATATACACATGAAAGAGAAGGCATTGTGTACCAGCAAGTAAAAATTACAGAGTAAAAAAGCGCAAGCCACATAAAACAATAAAAATCAAGGGGTTCCGGCAGGATTGATACCTGCAGGAACCCCTTAGGGTGAAATGAGTTATCCGAACCTGCCTAAAAGCAAGTATTTTCAAGCCTTTTCGGTGTTTCGGTCTTGAAAGGCGTCAGCCTATCTTCGCCCTC
>JAZUMM010000159.1:0-9729 GCA_045603625.1 Acutalibacteraceae bacterium
TCATTTAATAATCGTCGTGTAATTACGCAAATCTCATTATCGTCCAAGCCCTTAAAAATATTAAGCTCATCTATTCTATTAATTAATTCGGGCTTAAACACCTTTTTTGCTTGTTCAAGAACCAGCGTTTTAATATTATTATGATTACTATCCGGAGAAAAATCCTTTGAAAAGCCAATAATTTTATTACTGTTTGATATAATTTCCGACCCGATATTTGACGTCATAATTATAACAGAATTCCTGAAATCACTTTTTCTGCCGTTGGAGTCAGTTAAAAAGCCATCTTCAAGAACCTGAAGAAGAACGTTGAATATTTCAGGGTCGGCTTTTTCAATTTCATCAAAAAGAACTATGGAATATGGATGCCTGCGAATTTTCTCAGTAAGCTGACCGCCTTCATCAAAGCCAACATACCCCGGCGGTGCACCAATCAGCCTGGAAACTGAATGCTTTTCCATATATTCAGACATATCAAAACGGATTATATTTTGTCTGGAACCGAAAACAGTCTCTGCCAGAGCTTTTGTTAATTCTGTTTTACCTACACCTGTCGGGCCGAAAAATATAAATGAGCCCACAGGTCTTGAAGGATTTTTGAAATCTGCCCTGCCTCTTCTTATCGCTTTTGAAACAGATTCGACCGCTTCATTCTGACCAACGATTTTTTGATGAAGAATCTTTTCAAGATTAAGTAATTTTTGCTTTTCATCTTCAGATATAGAGGTTACACTGATGCCTGTTAAATCGGAAACTACTTCTAAAATATCATTTTCTGTTACCTTACGAATTTTATACTTAACAGAATCTTTCCACATTTGCATTTTTGTTGAAAGCAATGCGGAAAGCTCTTTTTCTTTATCACGATAATCTGCGGCAACCTCAAACTCCTGATTTTCTATTGAGTTATTCTTTTTACGCGTTACGTCATTAAGATTCTTTTCAAGTGCTTGAATATCGGAAGGTGGAGTAAAGCCCTTGAGACGAACCTTGGAGGATGCTTCATCAATTAAATCAATTGCTTTATCAGGCAAAAATTTATCTGAAGAATACCTGACACTCATTTTTACTGCAGAAATAATTGCCTCATCAGTTATTTCAACTCCGTGATGATTTTCGTAAAGCTTTTTAATACCCTGAAGCATTAAAATTGCCGTTTCTTCAGAAGGCTCTTCCACCGCAACAGTTTGAAAACGCCTTTCCAATGCGGCATCTTTTTCAATATATTTTCTGTATTCATTTATTGTTGTAGCACCAATTACCTGCACCTCTCCTCTTGCAAGACCGGGCTTAAGAATATTTGCCGCATCTACTGCCCCTTCGGCAGACCCTGCCCCTACAATATTATGAAGCTCATCAATAAACAAAATCGTATTGCCGTCTGCACTTACCTCTTCAATTATATTTTTAATGCGCTCCTCAAAATCGCCCCTATACTTTGTACCTGCAACCATACAAGTTAAATCAACACTTACGATTGATTTATTTTTTAAAATTTCAGGAACGTTACCATTAACAATTTCGGCTGCAAGTCCTTCAACAACAGCTGTTTTACCTACGCCCGATTCACCAATCAAGCACGGATTATTTTTTGAACGACGACACAAAATTTCAATAACTCGTTTAATTTCTTTATCGCGACCTATTACAGGGTCAATTTCGTTATTTTTGCACATTTCAGTTAAATTTTTGCCGTATTTACGTATTGTTGCCTTTGAAATTTTACTGTCGTTTGTTTTTGATTTCAAATCATCATATGCACCGGAATAATGATTATTAAACACCTCGTAGGGTTGAACACCCAAGGAGACAAGAACACGGCACGCAGCAGAATCAGGCTCACGGACAAGAGCGTTAAGAATCTGCTCAGTCCCCGCTTCTTCTTTTGTTTTTTTATTTACAAGAGCTAAAGAATTTTCAATAATTTTACGGAACCGCGGTGTAATATCCTCAGGGGTAAGACTTGTAGGCATACCTATACCTACAGTTGCTTTGATTTTTTCTTCAACCTTTTTATAAGTAATTTTCTTTACGGTGAGAATTGAAGAGGATACCATTTTATTATCCGATAACAACCCCAAAAGAATATGCTCACTGCCTATATATGTGTGACCCATATTTTCTGCACATTCAACGGCAAAATTCAATGCATTATTTGCACTTTGTGTAAAACCTGTAAACTTATACATAGCATCTCCTAATTATTGGTAACTGCAAGCGTAACCATTGTAAAATCATCTCTTTTTTCAGGTTGCGAACGACGGATTGTTTCTGCAATCTCTTCTGTAAAATTACGAACATTTCCGTTATCAAAAACCTTAACGGCGTTACGAAGCTGCCAGAAATCCTCTTCCCTTACACCATCAGAGCACATAACCAATACATCACCGTAGCCTACCGTTCCGTTACCGTAACCGATTTCAATATCATTAATAATGCCTAACGGCAGAGTCTCAAAATTAATTTGAGATATTTTCCCACGCCTTTTCACAAGTGTATGCTGGGAGCCGCATTTATAAAACTCAACTCTGCCGTTATATAAATCTACCGCAACTAAATCTAATGTTACTGAACACTCTTCGCCTGATTTTGATATGAGAGACGTGTTAACCGTTTTTATTGACGATTCAATACCGAAGCCTGCTTTAATTAATTTTTCAAGAAGTGTAACTGCAAGACTGGATGAAACCGCCGCCTTGGGACCCGTTCCCATTCCGTCACAAATCACAGAATAAAAAATGCCCTTTCCGTCGTGAAAGGTTGAATAAGTATCACCTGAATATTTTTCGCCGTTTGCATTAAACTGTACTGCCGATGAAACAATTCTGTAAGTCGGTTTTTCTTTAAAAACAAGCTTTACATAATCCTCAAATTCTTCAATTACAGGATACTCAAGAGCTTTTCCTGAAACAATTGACAACTCATTTTGCAGGCTTTTGATGTTATCGTTAAAATTTTTGTTTTTTATGCGAAGCTCAACACAGATTTTTTCTGAAGAATCAACTACGCAACAACAATCTATAATTTCAAATCCGTGGCTCATTGCAATCATTTTGCACCTTGTGGCAGTATCAATATCAAACTGTACCTCCTCATTAATATCTTCACACAAGGAGTCGAGCAAGGCCGCCACATTTACGAACTGCTGAGAGGCTAATGTCTGAATTTCTTTAATACGGTTTTCTGTTTTTTCATTAATTTTACACTCAGTAAAGTATTTATTAAAGCAACCTGAAACAACATCATTTCTGATACAAAATGACGAAAACGAAACAGGTATATTTTTATATTCCAGATATATGCCCTGTTTTTTAAGATTTAATAAATCATCAAATGATTTTTTTGTTTCGTTTTTTGATTCAACCCAACAGTTGTTATACAATCCGCAAGATGAACAAACAGTATTTTTTATTCTTTTACCAATAAGGCCTACATTACCTTTTTCTGACTTTAACAATGCATCGTTCACACTATCAAGAGTTGAGCATATTTCAGAAGAAAACTCCGAAACCTTGTGTAAACGCTCTGTGATATTACCCTTGAGTGAATCAATTACTGGTGACGTTACAGAAGGAGAAAAAAATGATTTTAAAGGATAATGATACTTATAGGTGATTATAATAAACATAATTGATGCAATTACCGTTTCGGATAACATAATATAAAGCATATTCCATTGAGATGAAACTGCAATACACAAAGCCCCTGAAAGAAAGAAAGCGACAAGACAAAGAAATTTACCAAATGAAGATATAACACCGCTTAAAAGACCGCTCAGAGCAAAATAAACGGTAGTGAGCATATTTCCTGAGCTGAAGCCGGAAACAACTCCACAGCATATACCCACAACGGAACCTCCTGCCTCTTTACCGTAATATGAGCATATCATAACAACAAATATTGCAACAATATTTGAAAATGAAATACCGTATACGTTTATAAATCTGACAGAAAGCAATAATAACGAACCGCTTATCACAAGGGCTACAACCTCTTTCGAGGTGAGAGAATGCACACCCGTTTTTATTAATAAATAAGTTTTTGCTTTACCGAATATATACGACGAAACACCACCAAGAACAGCCTCGCAAACGGCTACAACCAAAGATATTAAAGCATTATCTTTTGAAATTGAAACGGCAATGCCTGTTGTTAACAAGCATATAAATGTTGTTACGGCAGGTGTATAAATATGTGTACGCAAGCCCTTAAAGGATTTAAGACTTATAAGAATAACCGCCAAGGCAAGAACCGATGCGGTATAGCGCAATGCATTAACCGAATCAACAGAAATAAAATAACCGACAACAGCACCGAAGGTTGCAGTTAACGTAAAACGTTTTGATACACACGCAGTAAATGCAATGGCAAACGGTGAAAATGCAGAGCTGAAGCCTGAAAATGAAAACAACAAGCTCATACCGAAAGCACATAAATGTTGCAATAAAACAGAAACATTAAACCAACTCATTAAATCTGCTTTTTTCTCTTTATACACCTTCACTGCTTCGTAAACACTCATAAAATGTTCTCCTACATCTGTTTTTTACAATTTTATATGATTTGTAAAAAAATAAAGGTCACATTATGGTATTAAATATTATAAATATTTGTCGTTTTTAGTAAAAATTTATTATAAAAATGAATATAACCGGTAATTTTTTAAAATTATAAACAATGCTTACCGGACATATCTGATGCCGGATTATCATCATCCTCATCTCTGAAAAATTCAAGCGGTCTTTCCGCCATATACTTTGGCGTACCCTGTGCAATTGCAGGAAAATCATTTTCTGTATTATTGGTTGGTTGAATATTATATGTTCCGTAAGCGTTCACCATTTCTTCCGGTGTTTCCGGTGTGCCGGTTGAAGACTTTACAGACATTTCGATTTTTACCTCATCTTTTTTATTTTTTCTTTTCATAAAAACACCTCATAAAAATTATTCAGTAATATTTTACCCCTTAAAAATAAAAAAATGCCGTATTATTAACTTGACATAAATCATATATTTGATATAATTAACGAGGTCGTTTAAATAATCCCCTTATTAATAATTTTATAGTTTATACGCCTCCATAGTTAAATGGATATAAGAACCTGCCGCTTATGCGTCAGAACCTTGTTACTCGCTTCGCTCGTAATAATAAACCCCTTATTAATAATTTTATAGTTTATATGCCTCCATAGTTAAATGGATATAATAAACCCCTCCTAAGGGTTAGTTATAGGTTCGATTCCTATTGGGGGTGCCAAAAAAGAAGTAACTTTTGTCTACCAAAAGTTACTTCTTTTTTTATCAAAGCCGCAGGCTTGGTATATCATCACGCGCTAGCGTGTATATCATCAGCCGAAGGCTGTATAACTGCGACTTGATGAGATGCAACACTTCGTGTTGATGATATACCGCAGACAAGCTTCGGATGAAATACAAGGCTTCGCCTTAATTTGATTGCTGAAAAGCTGTGTTGGAGAATAATGACGGAGGACCAGTCTAGAAGAACAAACACCAAATTGTAGAACAGAGCAAATCAAGTTTTATATTTTTTGTTGTATTTCAACACAAATTATGATAAACTAATATAGCCAAACTAATTAAATATGCAGAATGATTTTTATCCATAGGGATAATATACCCTTTTTCCTGAATTTCGTATGAATTTGATAAAAACGCAAATTCTATTATAGCGAAATTCGGATAAAACCATTTTGCATAATTAGTTTGGCGACTATCGGAGTGTGCGTTTTTTGTGCGGTTGCTTCGGTAGCCGCACTTTTTATTTTTGGAGGATTATAAATGAAAAAACAAATCAACTCAATCATCGCAATTATACTTACTTTCTTATTATTGTCTGCTTGCTCTAACAACGCTACTGAAAACAGTACCATAAACACCAACAATAGCACCAATGAAAATACAGAAGCATCCCAAACAGGCAACAATAAAATTTCCCTGATCAGCGAATTCTCTAACGGTTTTGCTTTTGTACAATATTTAGATGATGATAATACATATTGTATTGACAAAACAGGAAAACAATTATTCAAATTAGAGAACTGTAATATATATAATATTGCTAAATTTAACAAAAAAATAGGAATAATAGAAACAACAAAACCGGGAGAATATATTCTTTGTGATACAAAAGGAAATACTTACAAGGCAGAAGACTTTAATGCATCCAGAATTGTTTTAGATACAGATGTTCACATTGAAGCTTTTTTAGATGGTTATATTATTTTAGAAAAAAAAGAAGAATCATACACCGGTACTAAAATTGAAATGAGTATTATTGATTCTGATTTTAATACACTCGTGGCTTTTTCCGATGAATTAGCAGAAAAAATAAACAATAATGAAATGAATGTTAACGGAACCAGATACCATGACGGTTATTTATATAATCATAGTACTAATAATATTTTAAATCTGCGAACCGGTGAACAATTTTCTGATTTAACACAAATAAAAACCACTGAACCATCACTTTCCTACTGGGCAAATAATTCTTACGGAAGTGAATTTGAGAACTTAGAATGGGGCGATATTTACAATGAAATAACCGGTGAGGTTATTTCAAAGGTAAAAGACAGTGATTCTATCGCTCAAATAAGCTTCATCAAAAATTTAGGTCTTGCCACATATTTTTCTGATAACGGAACATGGTTTAATATTATTGACAAAGACGGAAACATAAAATTTGAGCCTATAAAAGCCGAAAATGCTGAAATTAAATTTGACGGAGAAACAATATTAACAGCAGAAACTTGTACCGTTGAAAAAAACAACACATTTACTCAAGTTTTTTCAATAAAAACTTATAACACACTCGGAAAATTATTAGGTGAAATCACTATAGAAAACTGGTCTTCAGGTGGAAGTATTATATTTAACGATGGTGTACTTATAATATATAATAATCAAACTGAAGAATATACTCTATACAATTCAAATCTGAAGAAATTATTTTAAACAATGGTATTTTAAGTCTTTAAAAAACATCGGAGAAGTAATCTTCTCCGATGTTTTTTACTCTTTATTCTTTTTAAAAATAATAAATTTACTGAAGACGTAATTAAGAATTACAACGACGATTGAAATTAATAATTTTGCAATAATGTCACCTGTTACAGTAATAATTATGAGCGGAATTGAAAATCTTTCAAAATGCAAAACTTCCATAAATGCCCAGAATCCGAATTGCTCAACACCAAAGCTGAACACTCTCGCTGCAACAAACTCAAAAAATTCCTTTAACGCAACTTTAATTTTCCAGCTTTTCGAATTAAACACATAAAGCTTGTTTGTAACAAAAGCAACAACCACACCTACGAACCAAGCAATTGCATTATTAATTAAATAACGCTCCTCACCTAATATCGCCTTCATAATAAGATATGAAAAGAAGTTGGCTAAGGTCGTTGCAACACCAAAAAATGCATACAATATAAATTCTCTATGTTTAATGTAAAACGATTTCAACTTATTTTTTTTCTGCATCAAGATGCTCCTTTAAAATATATATAGGTCTGTTTTTGGACTGAATATAAATTTTTGAAATATATTCGCCCAAAATACCAAGGCAAAAAAGCTGCATACCGCCAAGGAAAAGAACAAGCACAACAATCGTTGCGTAACCCGGCACATCAATACCAAAGAAGATTTTTTGAATAATGACAACAAACAAATAAATTATCGAAACAAGAGATGATACAAGTCCTATACCTGTTGACAGTTTCAACGGAAAAGTAGAAAAAGAAATTATGCCGTCTACTGCATATTTTAAAAGCTTTGTAAAGCTCCACTTTGTTTCGCCT
The DNA here is from genome assembly GCA_045603625.1 of Acutalibacteraceae bacterium. Classification (GTDB taxonomy): domain Bacteria; phylum Bacillota; class Clostridia; order Oscillospirales; family Acutalibacteraceae; genus DTU089. The sequence goes on from JAZUMM010000159.1 coordinate 7,821, forward strand.
GCTTCGCGTTCCTGTACCTCATAAGGAATGTACTTTGTGTTAAAGCCTACCCAACTGAATATACCCTTAGAAAAACGGTGGCGTTCACTCATACTGATGACAGCATCAACCATCGGTCTTTTCATAAGGCGAAAATCTGATGCACCATTAACAAAATCAACGTCTGCAACCTTATTTATTATTTTATAAAAAGCAGTTTTAAAGCCTGACATAACAGCACTTTCTTTTCTTGTTTGCTGATATGCGGCAACACAATCAATTGATTCATCCTCACTCATTGTTTTAAGCATTTCAACAACTACACTTGGATGCTGCTGTAAATCTGCATCAATTATGCAAACCAAATCACCTTTTGCATGAGAAAGTCCGGCATAAATTGCAGCCTCTTTACCAAAATTACGGCTAAAGGTAAGCACCTGCACATGTGCAGAATCAGAATTATATATTGATTTTAAATTGTTACCTGTTTCATCTGTACTGCCGTCATTAACAAAAACTATTTCATAATTTTTTATCAAGCCCGCAAAGGTTTCTGTAACAATATCATAAAAGCGTTGAACGCTTTCCTCTTCATTAAAGCAAGGAACAACAAGAGAAAGTTTCATTTATGCACCTTTTTCCATTTTTATTTTCGGTATGCTAAATATTTGTTACCCGACAATTGTTCTATCAAACTGAAGAATAACTGAAAGAGAACTATCCACCACGCAACGCGTGGTCCCCTCCCTATCCGCCTACGGCACACAGGGATGAAAAAATTCATTATTTTTAGTATAGCATAATTATTACAACTTTTTCAATAATTGTTGTTAAATTATAGAAAACATTGTTATTTTATGTTACAATAACTGCAGAAAAAAACATAAAGAGGTTAAAATGATATGAAAAAAGACCATTCAAAAAGGGCGGCAGAGCTTTTTTGCAACGGTGCAAATTGTGCACAAGCAGTATTTGTAGCATTTAGTGAAGATTGCGGAATAGATGAAAATACAGCTATGAAGCTTTCATCATCCTTTGGTGGTGGTATGGGCAGACTACGCGAGGTTTGCGGAGCAGTTTCGGGAATGTTTATGGTTGCAGGACTCCTTGCAGGCTACACAACAAATGACCCGAAAGAAAAAAAAGATGCCCACTACGCCTTGATTCAGGAATTAGCAGAACAATTCAAAAAAGAGCACAAAACAATAATATGCAGAGATTTATTAGGTAACCTTGGTAAATCCACATCCCCTGTTTCTGACCCAAGAACCGCAGAGTATTATAAGGTAAGACCTTGTGTAAAGTTTGTTATAACTGCTTCTGAAATACTGGACAGAAAGTTTTTTAATGATTAATACTAAATATAAAAAGGCAATCACCTCGTGATTGCCTTTTGTTTTGTGATAATATTCGCTTTTAGTTTACCTTAACTATCCAGTTGTTCTTATCTTCCTTCTTACCCCATTGAATACCTGTGAGTTCATCGTAAAGGAATTGAGCAACAGGACCGATTTTTGAATCATTAATAATGATATGCTCATCACCATCAATATATTCGCCAACAGGTGAAATAACTGCTGCAGTACCTGTACCAAAGGATTCTGTAAGCTTACCTGATTTGTAAGCCTCTTTTACTTCGTCGATTGAAAGCTTACGCTCTTCTACCTTATAGCCGTTTGCTTTAAGAACTTCAATACAAGAAGCTCTTGTAACACCGGGAAGAATGTTGCCATCTTCAAGAGATGGAGTAATAACAACGTCATCAATAACAAAGAAAACGTTCATTGCACCAACTTCGTCAATATACTTTCTTTCAACACCGTCAAGCCAAAGAACCTGTGCATAGCCCATTTTATCTGCCTTTTCCTGACCGATAAGTGATGCTGCGTAGTTACCGCCACACTTAGCGATACCTGTACCGCCTTTAACA
>JAZUMM010000160.1:0-3508 GCA_045603625.1 Acutalibacteraceae bacterium
TGAAGAACGAAGGCTTATTGACGACGCTGTATAAAGATACTGCGAGTCAATAAGCCAAAGTTATTCGCTAAATATTAAAATTATTTTTCGTATTCCTTTATCCAATCAACCATATCCTGAACAGATTGCTCAACAGACATAGGATGATAATCAAGCTCTTTTTCTGCCTTTTCAATGGAGAAATTACAGTTAGACATAAGCTTACGGATTGAATACCTTGTGAAAAGAGGAGTTTTCTTTGCAATTTTGTAGAAAACCTCTGCTGCAGGTGCAACAGCTTTTGCAAAGCCGTATGAAAGCGGGATTTTAGGTGCTTTTTTACCACATGCCTTTGCAGTTGCAGCAATAAAATCTGCAACAGAAATCTGTTGACCGCAAAGAATATAGCACTCGCCTTTTCCGCCTTGCTTAGCAGCCATATACATACCATGAGCAACATCACGGATATCAACAAAGTTATATGCACCAAATGAAAGTGTTACAGGGAAAATGCCATTAACAAACATTCTTACCATTTCGCCAACATTTGATTTTTTGAAATCGTATGGACCGATACATGCACCCGGATGTGTAACAACAGCATCAATTTTACCTGCACGTACCTCATCAAGAACAAACTGTGTTGCAGTTGCCTTTGTTTTTGCATAAGTACCTTCAAGATTATCTACGGGGAAATTTTCAATTTCTCGCATAACCTGATTGTCAGGAAGAGGCTCAAAAGCATCAACTGATGATGCATACACGAGACGGCGTACACCTTTTTCTTCGCAAGCCTGAACAACATTTTTTGTTCCGCCAACGTTAACGTTCCAAATCATATCCTCCTGGTCAGCATTAATATCTATAATACCTGCAAGATGATAAACAACATCAACGCCTTCAAATGCAGCACGAAGCTGATCAAGGTCTGTAACATCACCGTAAACCTTTTCACAGTCTATGCCGTCAAATTGTTTTGAATCTTTTCTGATAAGGATTCTGACTTTTTCACCACTATCAACAAGTTCTTTTAAAAGTGCATAACCGATATGACCGGTAGCACCTGTTACCAAACTTATTTTATCGCTCATAGCTATCACCTTTCACTATATAAAGGGACTGCCTGAACAGTCCCTTAAGTTAATCATCGATTTTTAATGTTTTGTGTCACCATTTATTTATAATGTGCAAAGGCACGTAAGTTTGGTGACGCAAAATGACAAATACGCGTAAGACAATTAAATTTTTTGTTAGATTGCGTGGAGTTGGCTTTTTGTGACACCCGTAGCGTGCAAAGGCACGTGAGTTCGGTGGCACAAAAGGACAAATACGCGTAAGATAACAAAAAATTATTCGCCCTTCATACCTAAAAGCTCTACTCTTCCATCGTAAACAGCCTGTGAAACCTTGATTGAATCGAAGATTGCTGCTTCAATATCGTCATCGGTTGCACCAAGCTCTTTTGAAAAACGCTCAGGAATAAAGAGATTAATTGCCATAATATCAGCAAGTCCGTCTACATCAATACCGCTTTCAATACCTTTTTCGGCATATTCCTTTTTAACGCCGCCAAGACCCATTCTCATCATCCATGGAGCAACAGAAATAATTTTTCTGTTATTACCCATACCACGGGCAGCATAAACAATTTTAAGGAATTCCTTCCAGGTAAGGTTATACATAGAAATAGGCCATGCTTTTGCACCTGTTGATTTTTCTGCAGCACCTACAATAACTTCGCCAACCTGACGAACTGTAAGCATTGCAGTACCACCACCCGGATACATTGTGAACGGAAGCTTATCCATTCTCTTTATTTGTTCAATAAGGATAACCCATACAGGCTTTCTGCCCGGTTGAGTACCGAATATGTAAGGAAGCTCAAGAACAGATACATCAAAGTTTTCATCTGCAAAAGAAAACGCAACATTTTCCTGGTCAATACGACTTCTGATATACGGATGCTTTTCTGTAAGCTTCATTTCAGGTCTTTCTTTTGCAAGGTATGCAAAATATGAACCGAGAATAACTGCCTTTTTAACGCCTACCTCTTTGCAGATAGGAAGAATTCTTTCAAGAGGAGCAATATTGTACTTGTAGTATGCATCATATACAGGTGCAGGGAACTCAACCCTTTCATCAATACCTGCTGCAAATACAAAGCAATCCTGACCTTTGAGCATTTCACGAATCTCATCATCTGATTTTTCGTAAATATTGCAGAATTCAATTTTCATTTCTTCAGGAATAGGAGCTCCTTCAGGAAGAGGAGGAAGTGCAACACTTGTTACCTCGTGACCTCTTTCAATAAATATACGTGCGGCTTCACATCCAAGGAGGCCTGTGCCGCCAATCATAAACACTTTCATTCTGTAACCTTCTCCTTAAAGTTATCAAAAATTTCAGGACCATACACATTATTTTCGCCTTCACGGTCCCAAACCTGTGCAAAGAACGGATTAAGTCTTGCTTCTTCATCATAATTCCAAGGCCAAGGAAGCTCTGCAGGACACCAGTGACCACCTTTAAGAACAAGGTTTGGTGACATTTCAAACTCGTTACCTCTTGCACTTACCCATTTAACAGGTGTGTACATATCAACGATTTCTGTTGCAAGGCATTTACCGCCACGGAATTCTGCTGCCTTCTGAAGGTCTTCAACAGTAAGAGAATCAAATGGTTTTGTTTCATCATAACCGTGGTCAAGAACCTTAACGTCATCAGCAGTTTTCTTCTTAGAAGGGATGATTATTTCAAAATCGCTCCACTTTCTCGGAAGCTTATTATATTCTTCCATACTGCCGTAGTAAGCAGTCATTCTTACATCAACTTTATTTTCTGCCCACCAGAGTGTACCGTATTCAGGAGTTTCTGCAATTTTCTTCATCCAGAGCTTTTTAAGAATTGGTGCAAACGGTTTTGCAAGGAATGCTAATTTATAGTAAGATTCAACGTTATTCATCATGCTCTTGAAATATGCCTTAACAGGAACGTTAGCACGGAAATGGCAATATTTTTCAAGCTCGTCACCATCGTAATACCATTGACCATGGAAGTTACGTGTTGTGAACCAATGAGGGTCAAAAAGCTTCTTTGGTGAGCCAAGGCCAAGTGTACCAAGAAGAAGCTCTTCAAACTCATAGTTTGTGATTCTGTATTCTTCACCTGAACCGATGTTATAGAATCTTCTCCAAAATTCTTCAGGAATATCATCACCGCAAACATTTGCAAGAAGACGACCTGAATCTTCTACTGTTGCCCATTCAAGCATACCGTTAATCGGAACGTGATACATAATTGGTTCAAGATTTTTAAGAATTGCAGGATAAAGGATACCTGACTGACGAAGTGATACCCAATGCATAAGACCTGACTCTGCAAAAACTGCCTCTGCCTTAATTTTACTGATTGCATAGTGGTCATAAACACTTACTTTAAGCGGGTCACCTGTTCTACCCCAGTGAATCGGAGCGTTTCTGTCGCCTGTTTCTGCAACAGTACCAATGTAAACAACGTTAACTGCATCCGG
>JAZUMM010000161.1:0-11522 GCA_045603625.1 Acutalibacteraceae bacterium
TAGGCTTGAACATAGAGAAAGCCAGCGCCTTGAGACGCCGGCCGGTATCATACCCTTTTAGGGTTGAGCAAACCACCCGTTTGACGGGTGGTCATGATTATTGTTTTGTTTATATTTTTATTGTTTAGCACCGTTATCAAACATTTCAAGAACCTTAACAGATGCAGCAAAGCAATCAGCAAGGCAGCTCTTGTTAAGTGCATCAGGATTATCTAATCTTGTGTGATAGAAATCAGGAAGTGCGTGGTTAAGTGCTGTAATACCGGTTGCACGTAAGCCTGCTTGTGCAAATGCTGCAGAGTCTGTTGCGCCACCAAGAGGAGGAACCATACCCTTACCGCAAGGAATACCAAGCTCTTCGCAAGCTTCATAGAATAAGTCCGAAACATCTTTATCTACCTTAACTGTAGCATTAAGGTCACGGTAGTTAACGCTAAGGTGTTCGTTCTGAGCGATTGTATCGTATGAATAAATGAATGTAGGAACATCCATCATCTCATCCTTATGAGCCTCTGCCCATGCCTTTGCACCGCGTAAGCCGGCTTCTTCTGAGCCTGAGAAAATTACGCCTACCTCTGTGTTTTCAAATTCAATATTTTCATCCTTGAGCATTTTAAGGATTGCCATACCCATATAGCAGCCTGTAAGGTTATCGTTAGCACCGTCAACAGTTTTCTTTCTGTTCCACATAAAGTAAAGAGCGAACCAGAAGGGTACAAATGCAAGTGTACCAAGGCCGAGCTTTAATGCAAGGTCTTCGTTGATGCCTGCAAGGCTTGCTATTGAAATACCTAACATATAGAAAGCACCAATAAAGCAGGTGATAAGGTGAATGTCAAAACCAAGATATGTAAATTTATATTTAATTGGCCATTCCCAAGCAGCATCAGGGTGACCGTTAAAAATAATTCTGCGTTTAACTTCGCCTGTTGGTTTTTTGAAGCCTGCAACATTGTGACCTGTTTTTTCTTTAAAGAAACGGTCAACAACCTTTTTGTAAAGACCAAATTGTAATACACAAAGTGTAAGACCGAGAACAATAAATACAATTGAAAGTGCAGGTATACCGATAAAATATGAAATTAATGCTAAGAAGCAGAAGGTAATGGTAAAATTAATCCAACCGAAGAAGGAGCCGGGATTTTCCTTAAAGCCTTCAACGTAAACCTTGTCGCATCCTAATTCTTTCATTTGCTCTGCAGCATATTCGCAAGCCTGTTGCTCACCGTAATCGCCGGGACCGCGTTTTTCAAAGGTGTTGCAAATATACGTGATTTCATCAATCATATATTGAGCGTATTTGTCTTTTTTTGCAATAAAATTACTTAAATCCATTTTACTCACTCCTCATTTTGTATACTTATATTTTACAATATTATAACGTAAAGTCAATAAAATTATAACATAAATTTAACATTTTTCATAAAAAAAAGAAGGTTAAGCACCTTCTTTTTAGTTATTTATTGGATTTAAAATACAAGGCACACAAACGGTACAAAAATAAGTCCCGGTAACATATTTGCAACCTTGATTTTTGTTATACCGATAAGGTTTAAGCCTAATGCAGTAATCATAACCGAGCCTGCGCAAATAAGCTCGTTTATTGTGAAGTCGCTTAAGAATGTACCCAGTGCCATAGAAAGTGCAACAAGTGCACCTTGAAAAACCAAAACAAAAGCTGAGGAGCAAAGCACACCGATTCCCAAAGATGCGGCCAGCATAACAGATGATATCAGGTCAAGAACAGATTTTGTGTAAAGTGTTTGGTTATCGCCTGAAATACCTGCGTTCATTGAGCCTACAATTGTCATTGCACCAACACAGAAAAGAAGTGATGCCGTAACAAAGCCTTGTGAAAAGTTGGAATTACCGTTACCTTTTTTCTTTTGGAGCTTTTCACCTAAAGCAGAAAGGTGCTTATCAATATCAATAAGTGTACCAATAATTGTGCCAAGAACAAGGGAAATAATCATAACAAGCTGATTTTTACCTTTTGTTATTCCTGTTACACCAATTGCAACTGTACAAAGACCGATTGTTGTCATAACGGCTTTTGTGATTTTTTCAGGTATTTGTTTTTTTAATAAAAGACCTATAAGGCTACCGAGAATTACTGTTGCGGTGTTAACAAGCACACCGCTGAAGTTTTGTAAAATTTCCATTTTATTCTCCTTTGAAAATGCTCCATGGATAAGCATTGAAATCAGGCTTATATGAAAAAGTTAAAAGCTCTTTTGTTTTTGGATGGTTAAAGGTGATTTTGTGGGAAAAAAGTGCGATTGATTTTGCATTTTTATCTTTACTGCCGTATTTAATGTCACCTGTAAGGCAAAGCTTACGTGATGAAAATTGTACTCGTATCTGGTGAGTTCTGCCTGTATGCAAAAGTACCTGTACTAAGGCTTTGTTGTTTTGTGAACTTAAAACCTTATATTCAAGTGATGCTTCTTTAACGCCTTTTCGCATTCTTTTTACAACGTATGAGCGATTTTTGTGAGAGTCCTTAAAAAGCAAATCCTTATAAACGCCTTCATTGCTTTCAGGACATCCGTCGCATACTAAAAGATATTCTTTTTTGAAATTGTTCTGTGCAATATCCTTTGAAAGTATAGCGGCACTTTCTTTGTTATTGGCAAAGACCATAACACCGCCCACATTTCTGTCTAACCGATGCAACAGGTGAAGTGGCTTTTGAGCTCTGTCACTTAAAATGCCGATTATTCCTTTTTCGTTTGCACCGTCTTCGCTGAGTATACCCACAGGCTTCACACAGACAGTAATATCGTTATCTTCATACAAAATATTATAATCCATAAATACCTCTGAAAAAGAATATAAAATATGCTATCACAATTTAATTAAATCTTCAATATTAAAAATAAAAAACCTTGAATTTTTACAAACTCAAGGTTTTTGTGTCATATTTTTGAATAACCGTGACTGTTAATAAGTGCATCAATTTTCTTTTTCTCTTTACATAACGGACATTCGTGGGCAGGCTTGCTGAAGTAATTATCAATATCGTGTGGATTGAAAACTGAATTAACCTGGTAACCACCGCAGGCTGAGGTGGAAGAGAATATTGCAGATATTCCCACAACATTACCGCCATAATAATTTACGGCTTCAATTGCAGATTGGGCAGTAACGCCTGAAGCAACAGAAACTGCAAGAATAAGCACGTGCTTATCTTTAATCATAGGAACAATGTTATCGCGGAACATTATTTGTGTGCCTGAAACAAATTCAGGAGTAACAACGTAAATTGTCTGGTGCGCATTGATGTTTGAAAAAGAATTTTTTGTAAGCTCATTTGCAAGGCACGTGCCAATAACTTCTGTACCGTCAAGGCAAAGAATTGTGTCAATAATAGTTGAGGAGTAATTGTAACCCTCGCAAAGCTCTTGTGCAACCGCTTTAGCCTCTGAAAGACGAGATTTTTGTGCGGCAACATCAATGTAATAGTTTGAATGAGAATGGGTAGAAGCAAAGTGACCCTTTGCAACGCGAAGATAAAGATTCTTGCGCTTTGTTTTGATTTTTTCAATGTTGGATGTTGGCATAAAAAATCCTCCCCTTAGATAGATTATATAAATTATTTTATAATACAATGATTATAAAAATCAATTCACATTCTGTCTAAAAGGAGAACCTTGTTTTTGTAGAAATTATTTAATCATTTCTTCAAATTCCTCTTCGGAAATGATTCTGATGCCTAAATCGTTGGCTTTTTTTAATTTACTTCCTGCATTTTCACCTGCAAGAACAATGCTTGTTTTTTGAGATACAGAGCCTGAAGCCTTACCGCCATATTTTTCAATAATCTCTTGTGCTTCACGTCTGCCGTATTTTTCCAAGGTGCCTGTAAGAACAAAGGTCATACCTTCAAAGCGTTTATCTTCAATTTCTGTAAGATTGTTCATATTGACGCCAAATGCCTTAAGCTCACTAATTAACTTACGGCTTTCAGGTAAAGAGAGAGTTTTAACAAGGGTTTCGGCACTTATTTTGCCCATACCGTCAATTTGTTGAACCTCTTCTTCGGTGGCATTAAGCAAAGCATCCATTGTACCGAAATGGTTTGCAAGAAGCTTCGCAGCCTTTAAGCCGATATGGTGAATACCTAAAGCAAAAATAAGCTTGAACAAATCATTTTCTTTTGATTTTTCAATAGCATCAAGAAGGTTGAAGGTGCTTTTTTCGCCCATTCTTTCAAGAGAAACAAGCTCCATAGGGCTGAGAGTGTATATATCAGATGCTTTACTTATAAGCCCCTCGTTAACTAATTGCTCTAATACTGCGGAGCCAAGACCTTCAATATCCATAGCATCTCTTGAGCAGAAGTGTATAAGCTTACGAAGAAGCTGTGCAGGACAATCGGGATTAAGGCAACGAATTGCAACCTCGCCATCCTCTTTAACAACGTCACTACTGCAGGCAGGGCATTTTTGCGGATAAGTGAATACGGGATTTTCACAATTATGTGATGCAACCTCAAGCACTTCAGGGATAATATCGCCGGCTTTGCGGACAATAATTGTATCACCGATTGCAATGCCTTTTTCTTTAATGAAATCTGCATTGTTAAGCGTTGCTCTTGAAACTGTTGTGCCTGCAAGTGTAATAGGCTCAAAAACAGCAGTTGGTGTAAGCACACCTGTTCTGCCTACCTGAATATCAATGGATAAAAGCTTTGTAGGCTTTTCCTCAGGCGGATATTTAAATGCAATTGCCCATTTGGGAAATTTGGCAGTTGAGCCCAATTCCTCGCGCATACTAAAATCATCTGTTTTAATAACTGCGCCGTCAATATCAAATTCCAAATTACCGCGATTATCACCGATATTGTTTATTTGTTTAATCGCCTCGTCAATATCTGAGCAGAGCTTATAGTTCGGTACAGTAGGAAAGCCTAACTCTTTTAAATATTCAAGAGACTCATTGTGCGAATGTAAATCTTTACCGCCTGTTTTTTGTTGTATATTAAAAATAAAAATATCAAGCTTTCTTGAAGCGGTGATTTTAGGATTCTTTTGCCTTAATGAGCCTGAAGCGGCATTACGCGGATTTTTAAAGGGTTTTTCTTCGTTTAATTCTTGTTGTGCAACAAGCTCCTCAAAGCTACGGTGTGACATATAAACCTCACCGCGTACCTCAATAAACGGAAGCTCGGTTTTTAATTTTAACGGTACGGAACGAATTGTTTTTACGTTGGCGGTAACATCTTCACCTACGTTACCGTCACCTCGTGTTGATGCACGGAAAAGAACTCCGTCTTTATACTCAAGTGAGCATGAAAGACCGTCAATTTTCGGCTCAACTACGTATTGTGCATCGGGAAAAGCTTTTTTTACTCTGCTGTCAAAGGCGTGTAATTCCTCTTCTGAAAAAGCATCCTGCAGACTTTCCATTCTGACTGTGTGTATAACCTCTTCAAAGGTATTGTCGTGGCTGCCGCCTACACGGTGAGTAGGGGAATCCTCTTTAAGAAGTTGCGGAAATTCTTCTTCAATAGCAGAAAGCTCGCGCATCATCATATCGTAATCATAGTCTGATACGTTACTTTCGTTACCCATATAATATTTTTCAATACAATCGTTAAGTATGAGAGTTAATTCTTCTGCACGTAATTTGCTTTTTTCAAAATCCATAATGCACCATCCGTTAAATTATAAGTTTATTATACCATAAGTTACAAAAAAAGTGAATACTTTGCCTGTTTAATCTACCCTTTTTACATTGACAAAAACATACAATATTTTATATAATTTACTGGTAAAAGTATTATTATGCGCAGGGAAGGTGTAATTTTGAAAAACAAATTAAAAAATGCCTTGATTTTGTTTTATACTTTCTTTAAAATAGGTGCATTTACTTTCGGTGGCGGTTACGCTATGATTCCTATTATTGAAAGGGAAATGTGCGAAAAGCATAAATGGCTTAAAGGTGAAGAAATACTTGACATTTTTGCAATATCAGAAAGTACACCGGGACCTATTGCTATTAACTCGGCCACCTTTGTAGGTTTCCGTGTAGCAGGTACTCTGGGCTCTGCTGCTGCAACGCTTGGGGTTGTGCTCCCGTCATTTATTATTATTTCTTTAATTTCACTTGTGCTTAAGGAATTCAGTCAATTTGAGGTTGTGCAGTTTGCTTTTAACGGTATTCGAGCAGGTGTGCTTGCTTTGGTTATAAAAGCATTTTACTCAATGTATAAAAAATGTCCGAAAGGCTTGTTTTCTTATATTCTGATGTTTGGAGCATTTGCCGCTTCGTTGTTTATAGATATAATTGGTCTTGATATAAGCATTATTTATATCATTATTACTTGTGCACTTATCGGTCTTATTCACTCAATTATTGAGAGAAAGAGAGGTAAGGAGCAATGAGTATTTATCTTGAACTTTTTCTTACCTTTTTAAGTATTGGTGCATTTACCTTTGGTGGCGGATATGCAATGCTTCCGCTTATTCAGAAGGCTGTGCTTGATAATGAGTGGCTTACAGAGGAAGCAATTGTCAACTTTATTGCAGTCAGCGAAAGTACACCGGGACCCTTTGCTATAAATATTGCAACCTACGTCGGTATGGAAACAGGCGGTTTTTTGGGTGCGGTTTGTGCAACACTCGGAGTTGTTACACCATCGTTTATTGTCATACTTATTGTGGCAAGGGTTTATAAAAAATTCCAGGAAAGTAAGGTTGTTAAAGGTCTTATGACCGGCTTGAGACCAACGGTTATAGGTCTTATAGGTGCGGCTGTGCTTACTATTGGTAAAACAGTATTTTTCCCTGACGGCTTTGCAATTGCAAATATTGATTTATACACTATTTTAACTTCTATTGTAATATGTATTACAGGCGTACTGCTTATATTTAAAAAGAAGGTTCATCCTATTTTTCTTATAGCAGTTTCTGCCGTTTTAGGTATAGCAGTAGGGTATATTGGAAAATTATTTTAAGTTTATCTTTGTGAAAAGAGATGATTGGTATTAAAACTGTAACAGATTATTTCGGTTGTGACGTTTTCTCCGAAAAAATAATGAAGGAAAGATTACCGAGTGACGTGTATGCGGAATTTCAGCGTACACTTCAGACAGGTCACCGCCTTAACATTGACGTGGCAAATATTATTGCCAATGCAATGAAGGACTGGGCTATTGAAAAAGGTGCAACACACTATACACACTGGTTCCAGCCTTTAACAGGTATTACTGCTGAAAAGCACGATAGCTTTATTTCATCTAAAAAAGATGGCAGAGTTATTATGGAGTTTTCGGGTAAGGAGCTTATTCAAGGCGAGCCTGATGCGTCATCATTCCCTTCAGGCGGTTTGCGTGCAACATTCGAAGCACGTGGCTATACTGCATGGGACCCTACATCCTTTGCTTTTATAAAAAACGGAGTTCTTTGTATTCCTACAGCCTTCTGTTCTTACGGTGGTGAAGCGCTTGACAAAAAAACACCGCTTTTACGCTCAATGGAGGCAATTAATAAACAAACATTAAGAGTTCTTAAGCTCTTCGGTAATGATGATGTTGTGGCAGTTAAAACAACAGTTGGTCCAGAACAGGAATATTTTCTTGTAGACCGTGACGTTTTTAATAAACGTAAAGACCTTATTTATACAGGCAGAACTCTTTTCGGTGCTATGCCGCCAAAAGGTCAGGAGCTTGATGATCACTATTTTGGTGCTATTAAACCAAGAGTACAAGCCTTTATGAAAGCTGTTGACGAAGAGCTCTGGAGACTTGGCGTGCTTGCTAAAACAGAGCATAATGAGGCTGCACCTGCTCAACACGAGCTTGCACCGATTTTCACTACCACAAATATTGCAACTGACCATAACCAGATTACAATGGAGGTTATGCAGAAATGTGCAAAAGAGCACGGTATGGTTTGCCTTCTTCACGAAAAACCTTTTGCAGGCGTGAACGGTAGCGGTAAGCATAACAACTGGTCAATTTCTACAAGTACAGGTGTTAACCTTCTTGAACCCGGTGAAACTCCGGCAGAAAATGCACAGTTCCTTTTATTCCTTTGTGCAGTAATCAAGGCAGTTGATGATTATCAGGATTTACTCAGAATTTCTATTGCATCAGCAGGTAATGACCACCGTCTTGGTGCACAGGAAGCACCGCCTGCAATTGTTTCTATGTTCCTTGGTGAAGAGCTTACCTCAATCCTTGAAGCAATTGAGCATGATGAAGATATTGATAATAAAGAAAAAGAGCTTCTTAAAGTAGGTGTTCACGTTCTTCCTCGTTTCCCAAAAGATACAACTGACAGAAACAGAACATCACCGTTTGCATTTACAGGTAATAAATTTGAGTTCCGTATGCTTGGTTCATCTGCATCTGTTGCAGGTCCTAACACAACTCTTAACACAGCGGTTGCTGAAGTTCTTTCACAGTTTGCAGATGAGCTTGAGAATGCAGAGAACTTTGAAAATGCTCTTCATGACCTTATTAAAAGAGTTATAAAAAATCATAAGAGAATTATTTTTAACGGCAACGGTTATGATGATGCCTGGGTAAAAGAAGCAAAACAAAGAGGTCTTCTTAACCTTGTTTCTACACCTGATTGTTTACCGTATATGCTCCACGATAAAAACGTAAAGCTTTACGAAAAACACAAGGTATACAGCGAAACAGAAATCAAAGCTCATTATGAAATTAAAAATGAAAAATACTGTAAGTACCTTAATATTGAGGTTCTTACTATGATTGATATGGCTAAAAAGGATATTCTTCCTTGTGTGAGCCGTAATATTCACGAGCTTTGCGATACTCTTATTGCAAAAAGAAATGTTTGTGACTGTGTTGACGGAAGCTATGAAGAAGAATTGGTTAAAAAACTTTCTTCTCTTAGCGCGAAAGCATTTACAGATGTTAAGGAGCTTGAAAGCCTTTCAAGTGAAGTTAAGAAAATAGAAGAAAGCGATGCTGCAGCCTGCTTCTATAAATGCAATATAATTCCTGTTATGAATTCACTCAGAACAGCAGTTGATGAAATGGAAACACTTTGCTCTTCAGAGCATTGGTGCTACCCATCATATGGTGACTTGCTTTTCAGCGTGAGATAAAAATAATTAAATACAAAAAACAGATAGCAATTGAACTGCTATCTGTTTTTTATTGTTTTTTTAAATTATTGTATATACTCTTCATATTTTTGAAGAATAAAAATTTCTGCAGTTATGTCAAGCAAGAGACCATCAGCGGTGTATTCTTCGCTATGAACAACACCTGTTTTGCGAAGCTCTGCAGCAACGCCACCCATTGAAAACGGCAAAAGAATTTTAACTCTTTTTCTTGTAGGTGGTAAAGAATCGTTGATTTTTTTAAGAAGCTCGGCAAGACCTTCGCCTGTTTTTGCAGAGATGCGTATACAATTTGAAACAAGGGGAAGTTGAATATCATTTACAAGGTCACACTTGTTAAGAACGGTAATTATAGGCTTATCTGCACATCCCAATTCTTCAAGAAGCTCCATTGTGACTCTGTAATGCTCGGCACATTCCTCACTTGATGCATCGCATATATTGAGAATAACGTTTGCATCAACCGCTTCATCTAAGGTTGATTTAAATGCTTCAACAAGCTTATGAGGCAGTCTGCGAATAAAACCAACAGTATCTATAAGCTGAACTGTGCTGCCGTCAGGCAGAGTCAAGGCTCTTGCAGTCGGGTCAAGTGTTGCAAACAATTTGTTTTCTGCAAGTACGCCCGCATCTGTTAAGGTGTTCATTATTGTTGATTTACCTGCATTGGTGTAACCAACCAGGGCAACGGTTATAATACCGTCTTTTTTGCGCCTTTCACGGTGCCTTGTACGCCTTTCATCAAGGGCTTTTAAATCTTCTGTAAGAGCAGAAATCTGACGACGTATGTGACGTTTATCTGTTTCGAGCTTAGTTTCACCCGGACCTCTTGTACCAATACCACCACCAAGACGTGACATTGAGGCACCTTTACCACCAAGACGTGGAAGAGCATATTTTAACTGTGCAAGCTCAACCTGTAATTTACCTTCGCCTGATAATGCTCTTTGGGCAAAAATATCAAGTATAAGCGTTGTGCGGTCAATTACGCGAGTATCTGTAATTGTTTCAATATTGCGTTGTTGTGCAGGTGAAAGCTCACCATCTATAATAATAAGGTCAGGCTTTTCTGCTTCACAGTAATCAGAAAGCTCTTCAAGCTTACCTTTACCTAAATATGTGCCCGGCTCAGGAGCCTCACGCTTTTGGGTCATTTCACAAATAACGTCAGCACCTGCAGTTTTTGCAAGCTCTGTAAGCTCCGCTAAAGATGAATCCACGTCAAATTCACCTGTATCAACAGATACAAGCACAGCTCTTTCCTGTTCAGTTTTATTTTCAAAAAATTCCATATAACACCTGTTTGATTAATAATAAAAGTATTATACCATTATTTGAAATCCCTTTCAAGATACATCTGTAAAAACAGGGTAGTGGTCACTTATTATATTAAGTTGAGAATGGGAAACCAATACGTAGTTTTTTATGTCTGAGGGATTTAAAGCAAAGATATAATCATTAGGGTTTTCTTTGACGGAGGCTGAATTGCCGTAGCTTGTGGCAGTTGCTGTCTCATAGGTATTTGTTAAATGTAGGTTAAGGTATTCGTAAACAGAAGAATTTTCTGAATTTTTGGTACGTATTTGAGTATTAAAATCGCCAACAATGAAAACAGGATAACTGTATTCCTTACACAAATCGTTACAAAAAGAAATCAACTCCTTTGTCTGATAAACTGGAGAATAATAATCTTTTTCAAACATACTCAGGTGTGTGTTGATAACAATAAATCTTGAAAAGGATTGCTTGTTTTCAAAAATTGCCCAGCTATAGCTTCTCAGACGTGAGTCACCGCCTGCGCTAAAGGCACAAAAATCACTCTTTATTAAAGATATTGTGTCAGGGTTATAAAGTATGTCGGTCATAAGAGATGACAGCTTGCATTTAATGGGATGAGTAAGTCTGACGCTACTGTCGGAGGAGGTTAACGTTTTAAGCCACGCTTCATCAGCTTCTTGCAAACAAAGAACGTCAGGAGAAAGGCTTTTAAGAAAACACATTAAATTTTTTTGTCGTGTGTTTACGGGCATACCGTCAAAGCCTGCACCGGCAGAAAGAATGTTATAGGTCATTATACGTGTGGAATAAGCAGGCTTTTTGTACGTTAATTTAAGAGCGGAGCAAAAGTCAGAAAAATCCTTGCTTACTTGTGAAACGGTGTTAACAGATTTTTTGTATACAGTTGAAAATATTAATAAAACACAGAGTAACAAAGAAATAGTTTTTTTCATAAAAATAGTATTTGTTATGTAAAAAAAAAAATGCGATAACAAATTTTGTTATCGCATTTTCGTATTAATGGCTTTAGCCAGTTTCGTGCGGAACGTACGAAACAGACAACCACCCGCTATGCGGGTGGGTAATAAAAGTTATACAAAAAATCTCCAATCTGTTACAATAAAGTTGTTCAGGCTTATTGC
>JAZUMM010000162.1:0-3005 GCA_045603625.1 Acutalibacteraceae bacterium
ACGTTTTTGTACCTGAAATTATTAGTACTTATAAAATCACGTACTTCAGAAGAAATCTCGCCTGCAAATTCATCACAAGCTATAATTATACGGTCAAAGGACATAACATCCACATCATAATCCGAGAAAGACGTATGACGATAATGATTACCAAAAAAACGGTTCAGAAATGACCTGCGGGAATATGAAGAAATTTGTACTGTCTGTGTTTCGCGGTTTTTAAATGCACTTTCTCTGCATAAAGAATTTATTGCTTCATCACCGGAGCAATACACAAACAAGGTACTCACTCGCTAACACCTCCAAAACACAATTTATTGTTTCAACTCATTTGTTTTCTCACAAGATATAGTATACCACAAATACGTGAAAAATCAACAAAATTCATCACTTGTTTACAATTATCTACCTATTACACAAATAGGTATAAAAACTTTTGTAAACACTTCCAAATACTTTTAAGAGCCTATTGAAAGTACTGACAAATTATGCTAATATGGTGTTCAAATGTAGAAAAAAGAAGGTATTTTTATGAAACCATTGCGCACTTTTATTCAAACAAATGCCATTAAATTCTGGTTAAATGTTGAAAGAGCTTTATATGACATATCAAAAGGCAAACTCGCAAAAAACATGTTTATAAAATCTGTAAAATATGAACACGTTGGCACAAACGTAAAAATCGTTAAGGAAACAGACAACGCAACTTATATTGCAAAATTCAATCCTGACGGCACATATGATACAAGCGATTTTAAAATTATGACAGGTACAGATATGCACTTGTACGACGTCCCTGAGGATGTTAACAAAACATTACAGATGTTTGCAAATCAGGTACGCGATGAAAAGCCTGACCTTATAATTTTCACGGGCGACGTTATGCTTACAAAATTCCAGCATCTTGACAGTATTCAATTTGGTCAGTTTATGGAGGAGCTTGGTGTATATTGGGCATACGCTTTCGGAAATCACGAAGCAAGAGAAGAAAAGGAATATTTTAAATACTTTATAATGAAGGGTTTTATTGATTTCCCTCATTGTATTTCAAAATTCGGTGACCCTGAATTATTCGGCTACGGTAATTACCTTATAAATATTATGAATAGTGAAACCGAGCTTCGCGAAAGTCTTGTTCTGTTTGACTCAGGCAGAGACACATGCGAGCCACACGTAACAAGAGACAATATCCCTCAGGAAGTTATTGATTTAGGTGCATACGACTACATAAAGCCTACACAAATTGAATGGTACGAAAGAGAAATAGCCGCACTAAAAAAAGAATACGGCAAGGTAGAATCCATGCTTTATATGCATATTCCGATTCCTGAATACTGCGAAGTTTTTGACGAGGTAGAAAAAAACACCTTCGCACCGTCAGGCAAGGCAGAAATACTTTACGGCGACCAATTTGAAAACGTAGGCTGCTGCAAATATAACAGCGGTCTTTTCCAAGGCATTAAGCGTGCCGGCTCACAAGCAATTTTCGCAGGACATGACCACGTTAACTACTGGGCAGCAAAGTACGACGGTGTATTACTTGTTTATAATCAATGCGGTGGCTACGGTTGCTACAATATGTACGATTACGATAATTACCGCTTTAAATGGGATGAAAAGGATTGGCCTCAGGGCTACACCATTACAACAGTAAAAAAAGATGGTTCAATTGAATTACGCCAAAGTTTTAATGCAAAATACCTTTAAATTAACAAAATGTTCACTTTATTTTAATATTCAATTTATTTTTATAGGGTATAATCCTAAGCATAGAAAGAAAAAAATTCCCAATTTTTCTTTCCTATCTCCTTATTTCCATATTTACCCCAAGAAAAACTCCGTTGCTCTGCAACGGAGTTTTTCAACATTTTACAAATAATCTCGTATATCAATAGCAAGTTTTTCTTCAAGATTAATAAGTCTTTTACATATATCCTTCGATTTTTCGCTGGCCGCTTCATACTCGTTAAGATACTTATTAAGAGATTTTACACCCATATTGCATCCGTCTGTCATAAGGTCAGCAATTGTTTCGTCAGATTTATTCATTGCCATTTTCATACCTGTTTTAAGAGTAGACATCCCCTTGGCAATAGGATTAGGTGCCTTGCCTTCATCCTGATAATTTTCAAGAAGAGTATCAATTTCTTTACTGAGCTCAATGTGCTCATTACGGCATGTTGTAAGATATTGACGAAGGCTGTCACTTTTAACATCATCCATTACATCATCAATACTGGCAATACCCATTCTTACACCTGCATCACATTCTCTGAGTAATCGTATTGTATCTTGTTCAATCATAAAAATCACCTTTCTACTTTTATTAATCACAGTTTGTCCCAAAAAACACAAATTATAACAATTCATAATTTTTTTATTGACTCAAAAACTCAATAATGGTATAATCCTCACAGCAAAACACACAGTTAACAACTTCACCTCTTCACTATTCACTTTTACCTGTTATATTAGATTCGGGGGCGTAGCTCAGCTGGGAGAGCGTTTGACTGGCAGTCAAGAGGTCATGGGTTCGATCCCCACCGTCTCCACCAAAAAAGAAGTAACTTTTGTCTACCAAAAGTTACTTCTTTTTTTATCCAAGCCGCAGGCTTGGCATATCATCACCGCGCGAAGCGTGGTGTATATCATCAAGGGCGCATTGCGCCCTTGTATCTCATCACGCGCCAGCGTGCATTTTCCTGCGGCTTGATGATATACAACACTTCGTGTTAATGATATACCGCAACAGGTTGCGGATGATATACAAGGCTACGCCTTGATTTGTTTACAGAAGTGTGGTATAATAAGGCGAATCAGCGAAGGGCGGTAAGATTATGAGTCAAATAAAAATTGGGGATTTTGTTACGGGATTCTATTCAGGATATTGGCAACTGATTGATATTAAACCGCATATTGCAACTGAAGACTATAACTCGGAAGATGTTCATTGGAAAAAGGGGCAAGTTATAGGTCAGTGGGCAGTTCTTAAAAAATGCTTCACG
>JAZUMM010000163.1:0-8578 GCA_045603625.1 Acutalibacteraceae bacterium
AGTAGTATAATTTATTCATATCAATTATTTTGAAAGGAAAATAAAAATGAATCCTATTGTTATTGCATTACTTGTAATTTTAGGTTTAATTGTAGTTTTACTTTTAATTGCCGCTTTAAAAGCTGTAAAAATCAAGGCAAAACCTAACACAAACGAGCCTGCTATTAATCCTACCGAAGCTGAAGCAAACGATTATGCTCAAAAGCTTGCAGAAATGGTCAAGGTACCTACAATTTCTCTCAGAGGTAACGAAGACCTTACAGAGTTTTACAATTTACATAAGGTTATGGAAAAGAATTTTCCTCTTATTTTTTCCAAGCTTGAAAAAACAGAAATAGAAGGCAATCTCCTTTTCCGTTGGGCAGGTAAGGACTCAAAAAGAAACGGCGTTCTTCTTATGGGACACCAGGACGTTGTTACTGCTGATGAACCAAACTGGGAAAGAGACCCATTCTCCGGTGAAATTGCAGACGGCAACATTCACGGCAGAGGCTCAATGGACTGTAAATCTACCTTCTTTTCAGAATTTCAGGCAATTGAAGAGCTTCTTCAAGAGGGCTACGAGCCACCTTGTGATATTTACCTTGCAACTGCAGTCGATGAAGAAATTTCAGGTGACGGTGCACCGAAGCTTGTTAATTACCTTAAATCAAAGGGCGTTCACCTTGACGTTGCAATGGATGAAGGCGGTGCAATACTTAAAGACCAGTTACCAACAATGAACGGTTGGTGTGCAGCTATCGGTATACTTGAAAAAGGCTACATAGACCTTAAGGTTATTGCAAAGGGTAACGGTGGTCACTCTTCAACACCAAAGAGCAACACTCCTCTTGCAAGACTTTCAAAATTTGTTGCAGACATTGAAAAGGATAAGCCCTTCAAAGCAGAAATATCAGGTCCCGTTTACGCTATGCTCAAGGAAGCCGCACCGTATCTCGGCTTTCCTCTCAGAATGGTGCTTGGAAATATGTGGCTCTTTAAAGGTCTTCTTACAAAGGCATTGCCTATGGTTTCGCCAATGTGCAATGCATTCACAAAAACTACATTCTGCTGCACAATGGCAGACGGTTCAAACACTCCCAACGTTATTCCGTCTGAAGCATACATAGTTTGCAACCTTCGTACCTCTCCTCACCAGAATGTTGATGAATCTCTTGCTGTTCTAAAAAAATACGCAGATAAATATAACCTTGAATTTGAAATTATTCACGCAAGAAATGCTTCTAATTGCGTTGACTACAAAGGCGAAGAATTTACATACCTTAAAAAATGTCTTAACGAATGTTACCCTGATGCAAGCGTTATTCCGTACCTTATGACAGGTGGTACAGACTGCCGTCACTACGAAGAGGTTGCAGATAACTGCTTACGCTTCTGCCCTATAAAAATGAGCAACGCACAGCTCGCTGCTATGCACGCCGCAAACGAAAGCATTGGTGTAAACGAGGTTGCACATTGCGTTAAGTTCTACAAATATTACATTAAAAATCATAAATAAATTTTAAAAGGAAGACTCAAACGAGTCTTCCTTTTTTATTTTCATTTCTGTTTATACATCAGAATTATTGCTTTTTTACCCTCAGGTAACTTCAGAGTAATGCCATCATTCATAAGCTGTTTACCGCTTAAGGTTTGAATTTCTTCAGAATTATCCACATCGTAAACCGTGTAAATTGCATTAGCTGACAAGCCGTTGAAATTAACGGTATACTCTTTATCCTTAACGTCTTCACGCTTATATATGAGCACGGTGCCCTCTTTACCTTCACCTGAATCAAACTGCATTGCATGCATTTTGTTTTTGTCAAAGCTACCAAAATCAATAGGATAGTAATTACCGCCCATCAAGGCTCTTTGCTCATTATGGTAACTAAACTCATCATTATGATGAGAATAAAAGTCCATAAGCATAAGCGGCATAATGGCAGACCTTGCGGAATACTCATCCTCCATCCAAAGGTTTGCGCCTGAAATCGGGAGCCAGAATGAAATACCGTAGGTATGAGATTGAGTTGCCTCAAAAAAGTCTGAATGATATGAGCAGTTGTAGTCACTTCTCCAGAAAGGAATGCTGCGGTAGGTCATTTCCAAATCAAGACGTTTACCGCCTGATGCACAGTTATCTATTATAAGACCGTCAACATTTTCATAAAGATAATCAAGAAAGGCATAAAGATTTGTGACGTAGTGGTTTTCGCAAAAGCCTTTTCTGCCGTCATAATACTCATTATCTGCCTTTTGCCAATACTGATGCGGTGCAAAGTTAAAATCCTGACGGTAAACAGTTACACCGTTTTCCTTAAGAGAATTTGCAATATATTCACAATAATATTTAAGCGCATCTTCATTTGCAAGGTTCCACATAAGGTTATCTTCACCTATATCAATAAGCCAACCCTCGTTTTCGGAGCCTTTATTATAAAACAATGTGTTTTTGCAAACGCGTTCAGGCTCATACCACAAAACGTGACCGAGGCCTTTATCCTCAGCATAAGAGGATAACTCGGAAATGCCGTTATCATACCTTGTTGTGTCTACCGTCCAGTTACCAACGCCATCATACCAGCCCTCATTATAGCTGTACCAGCCTGCATCCATCCAGAAAGCATCAATATTCTCATAAACATCAGGAGCAACCTTGTTATCAAGCACAGATATAATTTCATCAGATGTAAGTAATGACATTGGCCCTGCAACTTCCATTACCGTATAATAATTTTTTGTAATAGTTTTAGGATAAACGCTATCCATTATCCAATTTCTGAACAAATTAAAGCCTTTAAGAGCATTTGTGTTTTTATAAAAGCTTAAGGAAACAAGTGGTGAGCGTATTTCTTCACCGGGAAGAAGATAACCCTCCAACTCATCCTGCTTAACAGAGATATTTGTTTTTTCATCCTCGCAAGAGAAGGTTGAGCCCCATTGACCTGTCCAGCCAATACCCATCACAACACCGTATTTTTCACCGCAGATATTAAAATACGGAAGATATTTTTCTGTTGGCTTACCCTCATTGCCCGAAAAAGCCTTTTCACTTGATGAAAGCTTCTTTTCCACAAGCGAAAAGTCACTTGCAGCAGTATCGCTACCTAAAGAATAATAAAGCTTGGCCTCACCTGTTGAAAGACTTGAATCAAGTGCATAAAAATCACTTATAGCTGCAGATTTTTCTTTACTTGTATTTTTAATGTAAACTGTCCATTGACAGGTTGCATGAGCATTAAAGCTTATTGCCTCTACGCGTATTTCAAGACCATTGTTTTTATTTTTAAAAATAATGTTCTCTGCAACGCCATCTTCATATATATCTTCATTTTTTACCTGCTCAACACTTTTAGCCCATTGAGAAGCGTCAAATTTTTTACCGTCAATTTTAAAAGTAAAAGGATAATTACCGTCTTCACCTAAAATATTACCGGCATACCAATCCTTGCACAACTTTTTCTCTTCAGGTGAAATCGCCATTTCCTGTGCAGTTATAGTGCCGAATTTAACATTCTTTTTGTATTCAAGTGCTTTTATATTATCAATATTAAACACAATTCCGCCGCCGGCAGAAATAATAAAATAAACAACAGCAAGAATTATGTTAAGAACCTTAAAGCTTTTTTTGGCTCTTAAAATAAATGCAACAAGTAAAGTGATTGCCGCAATAGAAAAAGCAACCGTATACGTTTTGATAATTACTGCTTCATTATCTGTTGCAGTTTGATTGAGGTCTGCATTAAATCCCCATATAATGCCCTGAAACAAGCCATTACCTGCAACAAATGCCAACAATTGCGGAATAATTTTTGTTTTTTTAAAAATTGCCTCTGCAAGAAGTGACAAAAACCATCCCAGCGCACAACCCGAAAGAATTGTGTATAAATGAACATCCGCACCGCTGTCTTTACCATAAAAAACATACCACAAGGAGTATGAAGAATAAATTAAAAGACCTAAAAAAATTGTTGTAATTACACTTTGTGCAACTACTCTTTTTTTGCTCATAAGCTTCCCTCGCAATACATATAAATCTACCTCTATACTAACACAATAATCCGCCTTTTTCAATTATTTTGAATGTCTTACATCTTTCTTTTTATTGTATTCTATTGATTTCTATTTCCCGTGGTGCTAAACTTTATTTAAAACTGAATCCTGTTTCACTTTATCATTTATAAGGAGAATAATTATGAAAAATATAAAAATCGGCGTTTTTGGTGCAAGTCGAGGAATTGACATTGCCCAGAACTTTAAACTTCTCGGTTGCGAAATTGTTGCTATTTGCGATAATGATAAAAAAAGAATTGAAAAAGCTATGGAAAAGCTCGGTGACGATATTGCCATTTTTTCAAATTTTGATGATTTTATTCAACAAGATTTAGATGCCGTTATTCTTGCTAACTTCTTCCATGAACATGCACCTTATGCAATAAAATGCTTTGAAAAAAACATTCACGTTTTTTCTGAATGCATAAGTAACTCTACATTAGCAGAAGGTGTTGACTTAATACGCGCTTACGAAAAATCTGATTCAATTTATATGCTTGCAGAGAATTACCCCCAAATGATTTTTAACAGAGAAATGAAAAGGGTCTGCGATGGCGGAACACTTGGAAAAATCCTTTTTGCACAAGGAGAATACAATCATCCCATTTCTCAGGACTGCACAGAAATTTCAAAAAGTATATCACCTTTTCCAAAACATTGGCGAAATTATCTTCCGCGAACATATTATCTTACACACTCTCTTGCTCCTTTAATGTGGTCAACAGGTGCAACACCTGTAAGAGTCAGCGCAACTCCTGTTTACGCTTACCTTAAAGAAACAGGCTCGGCAAGACAAGTTATGGATAAAGCGGCTATTATTACCACGCTTAACGATGATGCATCTGTTTTTTCATTTACCGGTTGTGCTTGTTTTGGTGCTCACCACAATTCTTACAGAATTTGCGGTATAAACGGTCAAATTGAAAACCTTCGTGGTATGGGCAACCAAGTTATGCTCCGCTATAACGATTGGTGTATCCCTGACGGTTTAAAAGAAACAAACCTTTACACTCCTGAATGGCACGATAAAGACGAAGAAATTATAGTACAAAGTGGTCACGGTGGCGGTGATTATATAATTGCACGTATGTTCCTTGATTGCATAAATAAAGGTAGAGAACCGGAGGCACCTTTTGACATATACTCCGCAATAACAATGTCTGCCGTAGCAATACTTGCTCACCGCTCTGTTTTAAATAATGGTCAACCATATCAGATTCCTGATTACAAAAACGAGGAAACACGCAAAGAGCTTGAAAAAGACAACCAAACTCCGTTTTACTATTCAGACGGCAGAGAGCCCAATATCCCTTGTTGTTCAAACACCGAATACAAGGTTACAGATGAGCAAATGAAGGAATATTTAGAATTGATGTCAGAATAAAATTGAGCACCGTAGTATAAACACTACGGTGCTCAATTTTCTAAAGCAGAATAATACGTTTTATTACTGCTTTTAATGTATAAATTATTTTAAAATTTCTTGTACGGCAGAAACCCTGTCATCGTTTTCAATAGGTAAAAGCTGTAACCTTTCATATTGCTTTTCAGGTGTATTTTTAAGTAGCTCCTTTTCAACAAATACTGCTGCCCTTTTACATCTTTCTTCCATGAAAAATTTATTTGCATTTTTAATTTCTTCATCCGCCTCATTTTCCAGCAATAAATAATCGTGCTCATCATAAACGAGCCACTCCTCTTTTTCTTCATCAAAATAAAAAACGTCGGCATCATATTCACTTAAAAACAGAATATCCTTATAAACAAAATAACCGCGACCTGTATATTTTAAATCTTTATTTCTGTAAAATTCAATCGGTAAAGCATTCTCTTTTATTTCATTATAAAACTTTATATCTTGTGAATTAGCGCAAATCCAGGAGTATTTTTCTTTAGTATCCTTATAATATTGCGAGCTTTTATATTTAAAATAATCTGCAATAGTTGTAATTAAAACATATATTAAAATAAACGGCAAAGCTATAATTAATAATATTATTATAAAAAATGAAACTATTCCCTCTCCTGTTTTATTACTAAGCTTTTTCATAATTCACCTCATTTTGCTTGAAATAAAGAATAATTCTTTTCGTTAAAATCTTTGGCAATATAACCACTTTTTTGAAGACCGTCTTTACTTTGTCTGTAAGATTTAAGAATTTCTCGACTCATATTTGTTAAATCATTGCGAGAAAGAGCCTCATCTAAGTCTAAAAGCAATACCTCACTATTTTCATAACCATCTGATTTCGGCTCTCCCGAAATATAATCCATTGTGAAAACCGAGGATTATTCTTTATCTATTCATTCATTTTCGCAGATTATAGCATCATTACAGCCAACTATCAATAAAAGACACAATCTCTTTTAGTACCTGTTTTTTATCATCACCATACCCTTGCCAACTGGAAATGAAAAAATGTAAAAACCGTTCCATAATAAAACGAATGTCTTTTGCTCTACTCTTTGAATGCTTTGTCAAGTAGGCAACAAAATCCTCACGATTCAAACTCTTAAATAAACAACGCAAATATGCTTTTGACACATCTTCCTCAAAAGCAAAACAAATCATTTCTTTAAACGAAGTTAAAAAACATCTGTAGACACGATTATCCGATATTTTTTCAAAATCATTATTTAGAAATTCATACAACATTTCAAATATGGAAGCAGTAGTATTCTCATTTTTTGGGAATTCAAAATTCAATTTGTTTTTCTCTTGTTTCAAATATGTTATTAGTTCATTTCTTCCCAATAAAACCACCTCAAACATACAGACTCTTTTATAATGCAAACATATTATAGTATAAAAACGGCAACAAATCAATGCGAAGCATTGTATATCATCAATTCCACAGGAGTTGCATATCATCAAAACGAAGTTTTGTATATCATCATTGCGAAAGATTGTATGATACACACCTACGGTGTAATGAGATGCGCCGCACTCGTGCGGCAATGATATACACGACTGCGTCGTGATGATATACCATTGCTTTCGCAATGGATAAAAAAACTCTCGTTCCGAAGAACGAGATTTTTTGTTTTTATGTAACGGAAATCAAACTAGTTACTGTTTTATTTTATTCTCAATAGTAATACAAGATGATGTCAACATTCTCTGTATTCTTCCGCAAAGATTTCTATATTTTTTAAAAGTAGCTTCATCTATTGTATCAGATGAATATAAAAGCTTTAACCAGCTTTCAGTTTCAATACATTCTTTACGGGCAATTTTAAATTTAGAGAGCATATCAGGCAAGCTTTGAGGGTACTGCGCTTCTGAAATATTCGCAAAAACACTTGATGAAGATTTACGGATTTGAAATATAACATTAGAATTGCCTGTTTTTTCTAATGATTTACATAGTTTCTCAATATCAATTGCTAATTCTTCAGCATATTTCATCATAGGATTATTCTTCATAAACTCACCTCACACAGATAGTATAACAGAAAAAACGTCTTAATTCAAGCGAAGCAAATCAAGGCGAAGCCTTGTATGAAATCGCAACTTCAGTTGCGTATGTAATCACTGCAACGCAGTGAATGTAATCCAAAACTTGTTTTGGTATGTAATCAATCCGAAGACAGCATACACCAAGGTGATTACATACACCTTCAGCAATTACATACACGCTTACGCGTGATTACATACCAATCTTTCGGATTGGATAAAAATAAAGCACCTGCTATTGCAGATGCTTTATTTTTTCGCGCCTCCTGATGGACTCGAACCAACGACACCCTGGTTAACAGCCAGGTGCTCTACCGACTGAGCTAAGAAGGCATATAACCGGATTAATATCCGGTGTTTGTGTCGGCATCGCCCTATTTTCCCAAGCGGCTTCCCACTAAGTATCTTCGGCGTAGTTGAGCTTAACTACCGTGTTCGGGATGGGAACGGGTGGACCCTCAACGCCATCAACACCGACTATATATAAACAGCGTTGCTGCTTATAATTTTTAAATTGGTGACCCGTACGAGATTCGAACTCGTGTTGCCGGCGTGAGAGGCCGGAGTCTTAGGCCACTTGACCAACGGGCCACATGTACGGGATGCATTACAGGATATGGTGCACCTTCAGGGACTCGAACCCTGGACACCCTGATTAAGAGTCAGGTGCTCTACCAACTGAGCTAAAGGTGCGAATTCTCCCAAGTTCAAGGCATATACCCTGAAAACTGAACGAAGAAAGCGAAGAACAAATGAAATGGTCAAGCCCTCGACCTATTAGTACTGCTTAGCTGAACACGTCACCGTGCTTACACATGCAGCCTATCAACCTCATAGTCCTTGAGGGGTCTTACTAACTTAAGTTATGGGAAATCTAATCTTGGAGATGGCTTCACGCTTAGATGCTTTCAGCGTTTATCCAATCCGCACATAGCTACTCGGCCATGCCACTGGCGTGACAACCGATGCACCAGCGGTGCGTCCATCCCGGTCCTCTCGTACTAGGGACAGCGCTCCTCAAATTTCCTACGCCCACAGCAGATAGGGACCGAACTGTCTCACGACGTTCTGAACCCAGCTCGCGTA
>JAZUMM010000164.1:0-12348 GCA_045603625.1 Acutalibacteraceae bacterium
AGGAGTGAATAGAACCAACCACGGGTCTGGTCAACTGCCTCGGAAATGAAGTCTGCAGGGAACTGTGACTCGAAAAGCTCTTTGTTCTCAAAGGGATAATGGTGCTGAGCAAAGGGCATTGCACCTGAGTCAAACCAACAGTCTATAACTTCGGGAACACGGTGCATTTCTTTACCGCATTCGGGACATTTAAGCGTAACTTTATCAATATAGGGACGGTGAAGTTCGATTTCATCGGGGCAATTGTCGCTCATTGATTTAAGCTCTTCAATTGAACCGATTGTGTGACGATGGCCACATTCACATTCCCAGATATTAAGGGGTGTACCCCAATAACGGTTACGGGAAATACCCCAGTCCTGAACATTCTGGAGCCAGTCACCGAAACGCCCCTTACCGATGCTTTCGGGAATCCAGTTGATTGTATTGTTATTTCTGATAAGGTCATCCCTTACCTCGGTCATCTTAATAAACCAGGATTCTCTTGCGTAGTAAATAAGGGGTGTATTACATCTCCAGCAATGGGGATATTCGTGTTCGAATTTGGGTGCATCAAAGAGAAGACCCGCTTTTTCAAGGTCAATAAGAACGAACTTATCTGCATCCTTAACGAATGTACCTGCGTAAGGAGTGGGCTCTGCCATTTCACCTTTACCGTTAACAAGCTGAACAAAAGGTAAATCGTAACGTCTGCCTACCTTTGCGTCATCTTCACCGAATGCAGGTGCAATGTGAACGATACCGGTACCGTCTGTCATTGTAACATAGCTGTCTGCAGTGATAAAGAAGCCTTTTTTGCCTTGCTTATCGCAAATTGGTTTAACGTAGTCAAAAAGAGGCTCATATTCTTTACCCTCAAGGTCAATACCCTTATATGTTTCAAGAACTTCGTATGCAGGAGCATCCTCTGTTGCAAGTTTGCCTAAAACTGTATCAAGAAGCGCTTCTGCCATATAGTATGTGAAGCCGTCTGCCGCTTTAACCTTGCAATATACATCTGCAGGGTTAACGCAAAGTGCAACGTTTGATGGAAGAGTCCAAGGTGTTGTTGTCCAAGCAAGGAAATATGCATCCTCACCTGAAACCTTGAAACGTACAATAGCAGAACGCTCTTTAACTGTTTTATAGCCTTGTGCCACTTCGTGTGATGAAAGCGGAGTACCGCAACGAGGGCAGTAAGGAACAATTTTGAAGCCTTTGTAAAGAAGATTTTTTTCGTAAATCTTTTTAAGTGCCCACCACTCAGATTCAATAAACTCGTTATGATAAGTTACATATGGGTCATCCATATCTGCCCAGAAGCCAACTGTACGTGAAAAATCCTCCCACATACCTTTGTACTTCCAAACACTTTCTTTACAATGACCAATAAATGGGTCAAGGCCATATTCTTCAATTTGCTCTTTACCGTCAAGACCGAGAAGCTTTTCAACCTCAAGCTCAACAGGAAGACCATGTGTATCCCAACCTGCTTTACGTGGAACCATACAGCCCTTCATTGTACGGTAACGAGGAATCATATCTTTAATAACACGTGTTAAAACGTGACCGATATGAGGCTTGCCGTTTGCTGTTGGCGGACCGTCGTAGAAAACGTACGGTGTGCCGTCTTTTCTTTCTTCAATACTTTTTTCAAAGATTTTTTCGTCACGCCAGAATTTTTCAATTTTCTTTTCCTGTTCAACGAAATTTACGTTTGGGGAAATTGGTTCGTACATTAAATTTACCTCCAAAAATATAGTTAAAATAAAGAACGGTCTTCATCCTGTATACAGGACAAAGACCGATTTGCATTGCTTTGTTAACCACCTATAATACAAGCGTACCGTCATACGCTGTTCCGTTAACGGTGAACAACCGGAGAAACTTACTGCTATTTCAGCCCTCGGCTCCGAAGTGATTTTCATCAATCTGCATCATATCAGGCTTACACCATCCCTGACTCGCTATAAATCCGCAAAAAGACTACTGTCTTCATCAATGCCTTTTCATACAGAAGATATGATAGCATACATTACATTATATTGCAAGTATTTTTTTAAAATCAGAAAGAAACTAAAAAGCAGTCGGTTCAAAATACGAACCGACTGCGTGTCTGTTAACCCGAAACTATTTTAAATCTCATTAAAATACTTAACAATATACTCCACAACTGCACCAAACATCGGGTGTGAATGGGATGCTTCACCATTCCAGTTTTCCCAAAGAGTTGTTGCGCCGTGTTTTTTCATATTGTAGAAGGTGTTTTCTGTTTTGCTTGACAATAATTTGAACGCAAGGTCACTATGACCGTTTTCACAAAGCACCTTAATAAGAAGCTTTGTGCCGAAAATACCTGTATCAAACTCACCCAGCTTTTCATACTTATCCACAATAGCCTTCAAGGTTTTTTCGTTACCGTAGCCTAAATCAAAGCCGTAAGCATCACTTGCCTCTGTAGATTTATAGAAGGTACAAGTTTTTTTATCGTAGTACTTGTCAAGAAAAGCCTTTTCAACCTTTTTAAGCCTTGCTTCAAGGTCTTTTGTTGGTTTACCGATTTCCTTTGAAAGCTCAATCACGTTTTTGATTGCTCTTATATAGAAATAAGTATTTACAAAAGGCTCGGGAATAAGGTTTTTGTTATCAGGTGAGCACCAGTCACCAAGACACCAGCCAAGACGCTCTTCACAAACTACAATACCTTTTTCGCTATGAGCATCCATATAATCAAGGTAAGCGAGCATATTCACATAGTATTTTTCAATAATTTCTTTATCGCCGTAAGCCTTATAGAAGCTATACGGAACAAATACCATAGCACCGCCCCAACCACCGGGACCGCCACCGCCACCATAGAATGGTGCCGTATGCTGAACGTGACCGTTGTAAATATCCTGACAGTCTGCAATATCTCTGATCCATTTACGATACATTTTTTCTGCATCAAAGCAAAGCATTACGGTATCTGCAGTAAGCTGACCGTCACCTGTGTAACCAAGGCGCTCTCTGTGAGGACAATCTGACGGCACACAACCGTGTGTGTTTGACTGCTGAGTCCTTATAAATGCATTAAAAATCCATTGAATTGTAGGCTCTGATGATTTGAATTTAACGCGAGGCTTAATATCTGTATGGCACACTCTGTACTCTTTTACCTCTGCAGGACCCTGCAATTCAATAAACCTGCAAGCGTGCCAGGTGAAAAGTGGATGATGCTCTGCCTTTTTACCATCGTGAATAAAGGTGTCAGCCTGTATTCTGTGCTCCCAACCTGCAGAGCTGAATTCAAGCCCGCCATCCTCTTTAAGAATTTCGGCAAAACGAAGCGTACACACCTCATTAGGCTGTGACCTGTCACCAAAAGATACAACCGGGTAACCTGAAATGTTTTCTCCGATATCGTAAATTTTGTAGTCGCCCTTACGGAAAATACATTTTGGTTTTAATTTTCTGATAATTCTATCAGGTGTAAAATCCTGCTCATCAAGAACAGAAACAGGAGCATTCACAACCTCTGCACGAGACCAATCATCCGTATTTATATCTGCACTTGAAAAATCATATCCGCCAAGACGAGCATCGTGAGTTTCACCATAATAAATATTGGTTTTTGTAACAAAGGATTTTCTGTACTTTACATCCTCATCACTTTCTGATACAACCTTATCGCCTTGTGTTAATTTATAACAAAGCTTCAAAGTTCCGTATGGCTTAACACCTTCGTTAGGACATTCATTCTGACAGAACCAGCCACCACCAATGTGAAAAACAATTGTATTGTTACCCTTTTTCAAAAATTTTGTTACGTCTATTTTCTCATACAAAATTCTGTATGTCATTTTGTCAAAAATAGGATAATTCATTGAAGCGGTGTCGTGGTCTTTATAGTTAGTCCACGCAGGAGCAAGCACCCTGTCTGTTATACACTTACCGTTAACGTATATGTAGCAAAAGCCAAGACCTGTAACGTAAAGCTCTGTTTTCTCTTTCTTTTCAAGATAAAAATCTTTTTTTGCAATAACTGCCTGATTTTCGTTGTGAAATGAAAGCCACTTCACACCGTCAAAAACAAGATTCTGACGGAACATTATACGGCGTTTGCCGTCTTTAACATAAGATATATTTTCATAAGGTATGGTATTTGCTTTGAAAAAATCAATATTTTCTGTATAGCCCTCGCAAACAATTTGCTTTGCACCTTGTTTTTTTACTTGCACCTTTAAATCTTCAATTATGGTGCTGCCGACCTTAAATCTGCGGTAACCATCCTTTACACAGACAAAAGCAATTTCAAAAATACCGTTACCTTTATTATATGCACTGCCTGCGCCGATAACATCGGCGCCTAAGCAGTATGCAACGTGTATACCTTGTTCATCTCGTGAATCCTTAATGAATGCCGGCTTTTCACCTTTTTCATTACAGAACACTTCACGACGAAGAGAAATTATTTTTTTAAAATCCTTATGAGCAAAATCTACTGTTTTGCTACCCGGAAATGCAATACGTGCCATATTAATCCACCTTTTTAGGAGCAATTATAAAGTTGAATGCAAGCTCTTTTGATGCATCTATACAATATTCAGGAAGAGTACGAGGACCGCAAGAGCCTGTGCCTGTACCTCTTGTGTAACCGTCAAGAGTAACAAAGGTTGTTTTTTCATCAACAATATCTTCTCTGTGATTTGCATTGAAAAGAGTTTCCTGCGTGAAATTGTGAACGTTAAAGTTGAAGCGCCTGTCAGAGCCGATATAAATCTCTTCACCCTTATCACTTATAAGCTTAAGGTATGAAACATCGGAGTGGTTCATATTATCCTGCGGACGAATATATGGTTCATACTGTTCTGCAACAGTTGATTTATAAATACCAATTGGTGCGTGTGCATTAAAATCGCAGAAATTCTCTTTTTCACCTCTGCCGAAGTATTCAATAGCAGAAAAACGCTTATCTGCTTCAAAGGTAAGACCGATACGCGGTATATCGTAAATCTGCTCTTTGCTTTCTTTATCAGGAGCCACACATACCTCAATATCAAGAACACCGTTCGCACCTATAATATAAAGCACGTTTGCATTAAAGAGTACATCCTCTTTACCGTAAACTGTAAAGAATTCGCTGACAGAAGCAACACCTGATTTAACCTCTGCGCTTAAATCCTCAAGAACGATTTTAGGGTCTCTTAAATTGTGCTCATCCCACTTCTTTTCATCTTGCCTGTCGTTATCAATATATGCACGGACAAAGTTAAGAAGGAAGCCCTTGTGAGATACGGGTGCTTTGTTAAGAACAGAAACACCGTTTGCTTTATAAAAAAGCATTTCGCCTGTTTCTTCGGAGAATTCAATGCTACCCTCAGGATATTTAACACAGATTGTTTCACCATCGGAAATCATAGATATTTTGCCTGCCTGTACAACAGGTTGAGGCATTTGATTTTCTGACAATACAAGCTGCTCACCGGCAACCTCAAAATCGCCCTTAAGATAAGTTAAATTAAGGTATGTATTTTTTTCGTAATCCACCTTTGGAATATCAAGCTTATATACGCTCTCCTTTTCAGGTGCAATATCTGTATCAAATGAACCGCAGGTTACAATCTCACCATTCACCTGATATTCCCAATACACTTCAATACCCTTTGATGAAAGGAAGCGGTTAGTATTAAGAACAGATAATTTATTACCTGCAAGGCGTGTTGCCC
The DNA here is from genome assembly GCA_045603625.1 of Acutalibacteraceae bacterium. Lineage (GTDB taxonomy): Bacteria > Bacillota > Clostridia > Oscillospirales > Acutalibacteraceae > DTU089. Next base: position 5,688 of record JAZUMM010000164.1, read on the forward strand.
TGAGAGGTCTGTATATATTTTTCATATTATATGCACCTGTGTGCGGTGTACGGTCAGGATAGAAAAGACCGTCAACACAGAAGCAACCGTCATGAAGCGGTTCGCCATGGTCACCACCATATGTGTATTCCCAAGGGAATCCGTCGCCCACGTGCCTTACAGTATGATCTGCCCATTCCCAGATACAACCGCCAAGGAAAATGTCATCGGAATAGAACAACTGCATATATTCTTCCATTGCGCCGGGTCCTACACCCATTGCATGACAATATTCACAAAGGAAAAATGGTGCTTCATTAAAGGCTTTACCATTTTTACGTCTTTGAATTTTTTTCATTACATCCTGATGTGTATACATTTGTGAATACACGTCGTAATGCTGGCGTCTTGTATGTGTAACGCCCTCATAATGAACAGGAATATCCGTACCTAAATCCTTAAGCATTTTGTAGCACTTATCGTGACACTTGTAGCCCTTTGATTCGTTACCGAGACTCCACATAACAATTGACGGATGTGTTCTGTCACGGTAATACATACGGCGTACCCTATCCATATAACGCGGTGCCCATTTTAAATCATGGCTAATCATATCCTCAGGGCAGTTAAGATTCCAAAGACCGTGAGTTTCAATATCTGCCTCATCTACAACGTAAAGGCCGTAGTGGTCGCAAAGCTCAAGGAAAAACGGGTCAGGCGGATAGTGAGAGGTACGCACACAGTTTACGTTAAACTCTTTCATAAGCTGAACGTCTTTTTCAAGGTCAAGAAAATCCTCGCAATAGCCCTTTGTTTCGTGAGTATCGTGATGGTTAACACCTTTAAGCTTGATTTTCTTTGAGTTGAAATAGAATGTTGTGCCGTCTATTTTTATATTTTTAAAGCCGATGTACTGACGAATTGTCATTACCTCTTTTTTGCCGTTATAAAGAGTGATATATAATTCATAAAGACGTGGAATTTCTGCACTCCATTCTTCAACGTCAAGCTTTTTGAATGAAATGCCCGTGTTTTTATTTATACCTGTTTCACCTTCAGCAAGAAGAGTTTTGCCGTCATAAAGAGTTGCTTTAATGGTTGTATTTTTAAAAGCACCCTTTACATCCGCTTTAATGTTAAGGTCATATTTTTTGCCGTTTTTAACAGCAATTGCCTGAAAATCGTTTATGTAGGTTTTGTCGTAGGCGTAAAGAAGAACGTCTCTGAAAATGCCGTTTTCTCTGAACATATCCTGTGCCTCAAGATATGAGCCGATGCTCCATTTAAAAACTACCGCAACAATTTCATTGCTACCCTCTTTAAGGTATTCTGTTATATCAAATTCGTAGGAATTGTGGGCGCCTTCACCGAAGCCCACAAACACACCGTTAACGTATAAATCTATACACGGAGTAATACCGAGGAAAGTGATGATATAATCTTTATTTTTATCTTCAATTTCAATAAACCTACGGTAAATACCGCATGAAAAATCTTCAGGTAATTCGGGCGGACGAACACCTTTACCCCATTCACCACCAAACTTACGGTTATCAAAGCCATAAGGTGTGTTGATGTATTCGGGAATTTCGTAACCTGTTCTTTGCCAGGTTGACGGAATATTCACAGTATCAAACTTGATTTTTGAAGTATCAATTGTGTTGGGAAGCTTAGATTTCTTTTTATAATATTTAAAATCCCATTCTCCGTTAAGTATTGTAACAATATCGCTGTTGTAGCGTTCTGTTTTATAGTCTGCAGACTTTGCATCCTTAAGCTTTTTATGAGGAATGCAATAAGCCCTTGGAGCTAATCTGCCCACTTCATAAGATTTGAAATTACAATGATTATTCTTATCAATGATGTATTTCATAAAAACCCCGCCTTTATTCCATATTAATTTAATATTATCATAGCCTGCAGTATATTTCAATTTTAAAACACAAAAATATCTCACAAAAATAATGCAATTATTTTTATATTATGGTAAAATATACGTATTAATTTCAGGAGTCAAAAACTATGACAGGCACAGAAGAAAAAATTACAGGTGTTGTTGAAGATATTACCTTCCGTAACGAGTCAAACGGTTGGACTGTTTTGGATTTATCTGTTAACAACGAGCTTTTAACTGCAGTCGGTGTTTTGCCGGGCATATCATCAGGCGAAACAGTTACACTTACCGGCTCTTTTACAATTCATCCTTCCTTCGGCAGACAATTCAAGGTGTCTGCTTTCAGTCGTGCCATGCCTGAAACAGTTGACCAGATTTTTAAATATTTAGCATCAGGCGTTATAAAAGGAATTGGCCCTAAAAGAGCTACTGCAATCGTAAACAAATTTGGTGCAGATACCCTTTACGTTATTGAAAACGAGCCGGAAAAACTAAGTATAATAAAAGGCATATCTGAAGAGCAAGCAAAGGCAATCCACGAGGATTTTAAAAAGCAGACGGCTTTACGCTCAATTATGTTGGGGCTTGAAAAGTACGATTTTACCCCTGCAGAATGTGTAAGAATATTCAAAAAGCTGGGCATAAAAGCAGTTGAAAGAATTGAAGAGAACCCATATTGCCTTTGTGCTATGAATCTTGGTATTACCTTTGAAAGAGCCGAAATTATAGAAGGTAAATTACCCAAAAAGCCTTTACCTGATTTCAGAATACGTGAGGGCATTCTTCACGTTATGCGCTATAACGCATCAAACAGAGGACACACCTGTATACCGAGAGAAAAGCTTTTAAAGCCTTCGTCTGATTTACTTTCAGTTTCACAGGATGAAATTGATATTGCCATAGACGGACTTATTAACACCGCGCAACTAAAAGAGCAAACAATAGACGGTAAGGACTTTGTTTTTTTACCATCCTCTTTTATTGCAGAAAGAAAAATTGCCGACAGAATAAATATTATTTCAAACTTTCCGCCACCTAATGCTCCTCAGCTTGCAAACTGGATTGAATTCTGCGAGCAGATGAATAATATAAAATATGAAGAGCAACAACGCATTGCCATTGCAACCGCGGCAAAAAAAGGTCTTCTTGTTCTCACAGGCGGTCCGGGTACAGGTAAAACAACAACAATCAAGGGTATAATAAATATTTTTGAACGCCAGCACCTTGATATTGCCCTTGCGGCACCTACGGGAAGAGCTGCCAAAAGAATGAGCGAGGTAACAGGAATGGAAGCCAGCACAATCCACCGCCTTCTTGAGGTTACCTGGGATGAAGATGACCATCCTGTTTTTAAACGTAATGCAGAAACTCCTCTTAGCTGTAATGCATTGATTCTTGATGAGCTTTCAATGATAGATATTCATCTGTTTGCTCATCTTCTTGATGCTTTGCCTTTGGGTTGCAGACTTATTCTTGTAGGTGACAGCGACCAATTACCGCCTGTTGGCGCAGGTAACGTATTACAGGATTTAATCACCTCAGGCATGCTACCTGTTGTTTGCCTTACGCAAATTTTCAGACAGGCTATGGAAAGCAAAATAATTACCAATGCCCACAAAATTGTTAACGGCGAAAATCCTGACCTTACAAACGATAACAAGGACTTTTTTCATATCGAAAAAGCCTCACCCTTTCACACTGCTCAGACAGTTGCAGATTTATGTGCAAACCGCTTACCCTCTGCTTATAATTGGGACCCATTTACAGACATTCAGGTAATTACACCTTCTAAAAAAGGTGAAACAGGTACCCATAACCTTAACAAGCTTCTGCAAAATGCTTTAAATCCGCCATCGGAAGAAAAAAAACAGATTACTATGGGTGCCAGAATATTCCGTGTAGGCGACAAGGTTATGCAAATAAAAAACAACTATGAAATGGCTTGGGAAACGGAAAACGATAAAGGCTCAGGCATATTTAACGGTGATATTGGTATAATTACCGACATTAATTTAAAAAGCAACGTAATCACCATAAACTTTGACGGTAAAACAGCGTTAATTGCTCCTGAATTTTTAGATGAGCTTGAATTAGCCTATGCAATAACCGTTCACAAAAGCCAGGGTAGTGAATTTAAAGCAGTTATATTCCCTGCCATGAATATTGTACCTAACCTTGCATACCGCAACCTTTTATATACAGGCGTTACACGTGCAAAGGAATTACTTATAACCGTCGGTGCTCAACAGACAATTTTTAATATGACACAAAACGACAAAAAAGCAAAACGATATTCTGCACTTGCTTATTTTCTTAAGATATGATTAATTTAAAAAGAATCAAAGAATTTGCCCTTTCCTTCATATTCACTAAAAGGTGCAGATTCTGTAACAATGTCTGCGATATACGAGAAGAAATATGCGATTCTTGTTGCGAGGATATAAAAACCATTGACGGTGAAATTTGTTTTAATTGCGGTTGCAGTAAGCTTATTTGCAAATCTGACGAAAAGAAGCATTTTTACACAAGCGTGTGCGCACCTTATTACTACGAGGGCGCTCCTAAGAAGAGTGTGCTTGAATTAAAATACAATGATTATGCCGCTATTATTGACGGTTTAAGCTATGATATGGTGCAGGCTGTGTACAAGCACTATAAGGATTTGGATTTTGATTGCTGTACCTTTGTACCCATGCATAGTGATGATATTAAAAAACGCGGATACAATCAATCTCAGCTTCTTGCTCAGAAAATTGCAGAAATTCTGGATATCCCCTGTTACGACCTTTTAAATAAAGATTATAAAACAAAAACCCAACACGCATTACCACTGATATTAAGAAGCGGTAACCTGCTGGGAGCTATAAGTTATAATCAGAATAATAAAAAAGATATTACAAATATGCGGATTTTGCTATGTGATGATATTAAAACCACAGGCTGTACATTAGATGAATGTGCAAAAACCCTTCTTTTTGAAGGCTGCGCAGAGGTACGTTGTGTTACCGCTTGTATACGGCACAAAAATAGCGAAAACAAAAGCGAAAAATAAAATCAATGACCGTATAAAAAAAGGACTGAAGATTTCTCTTCAGTCCTTTTATCTTTAACTTAGTTATTGCCGTTAAGAATGTAAACAACAATATCTCTTCTGCCCCAGTTAACACATTGCTCCTCAGTATTCATAAACAAGTCAATTGTCCAGTCTACGTCGTAAATGTAGCTACCTGTATCAGCAGCAATACAATAACCGTAAATGTATTTACCGTCTGCAGAAACAATGTACATTTCTGTACCGTAAGGAATTTCGTTAGGGTCGACAGCAACATAACCTGTCTGAGCAACCTTACCTGTTGAGGTAATACCACCCGGAATACAATAAGCAGTTGCTTTTGCATTAATAACCTTTGAATAATTTACAGGTCTGCCATCTGTACCTAAAGTAAGATGCTCCGGAACTGCCATTTCACTGATAGTTTCACCAACTGTGAGAGTTGTTGAGTACTTTTTGTATGAATCAGGACGTTCCTTTGTGCCTACCTTAACAAGTTCGTTTACAGGATTTGTGATGATTGTTTCGCTTATTTTATCAGAAAAGCTGTAAACACCGTTTACATAGCAATCGTTGTAAAGAACAGTTTTTGAACCGTTTGCACCTGCTGAAAGAAGAGTTTTTTCATCTGTGAATTGAGTATCACAATACTCATAATCTGTGCCATATTCAATAACTTCTTCTGCAGAACGTTCAACAAAAGCAATTCTGAAAACTTCAATTGCAATGTTTTCGTAAAGTACTTCTTCCAATTCAGGCTCTGTAACATCATCAGCATCAATAACAATGCCCGCCGCTGCAACAGCGTGTGCTACTGTTTTACCTGAAACTTCTTTTTCAAGAATTTTACCGTCAACTGTGATTTTTACATTGAAGATATCGTAAATCTCAATTACCATTCCATCTTCAAGCGTATGGTCTGCACTGAAATTAAATGCAGTACCGGGAGCAAGCTCTAAACCTGCACACTCAATTGCATCTGATACTGTGCCTGAAGTATGAATAGTGTGTACTGTGCCGTCAAAGTTAACAATGCTAACCTCAACACCACGTTTAATTGTAATAACGCTATCATTACCAGCGTTAAATTTTGCTAAATCAACACTGTCACCATATGCCTGGTTTACAGTAATTCCTGCACCTTCAAGAATTTCATTAGCATCTGTTTTAGCGGTTGTAACAACAATCGCTTTTTCGCCATCGTAAATTGTAACATCGTACATTACAGGTGGCACGGCGAAGGCTGTGACTGAAACGAAGAATAAAACTGCCATTACCAAAAGAGCAACTCTCTTGAATGGTGAAAGCACTGCCGTTTCGCCTATTTTTCTGACTGTCATGGTATAAATCTCCTTAGACAAGCAACAAACGGAAATGTCGCCCCGAGCCTTTCTAATCGGGTTTCCTGAATGCTGCCGTTGTAGGCACATTTGTCAGCAATAGCGTACCGGGAACGCCACCGCTCGGTACATTACTGATGGCAAAGATGCCGCTGTTATCCTATGGCAAGGGGTATTATACTAAACTATTTCCAAAAGTCAAATAATTTTGAAAAAGACTTTTTGTCTATTTTTCACAAAGGTTATGAACACTTAAAATGTATATCCGACAAAATACCCCTTTTTTGTTTAAAAAGCTACAACTGTTACTCTTCTCGTTTTGTAAAAAGTGCAGAAATTACAAACTGTAACATTTCAGGGGCTTTTAAAGACGGAAATATTATCATTTTGTAATTT
>JAZUMM010000165.1:0-2815 GCA_045603625.1 Acutalibacteraceae bacterium
TGTGCTTTAATATCGCCACAAGTAACAGGCTTACCATCATAATTATAAGCAACAACTATTCTTGCAAGTCTTTCTTTAAGATCTGTTACAGAGGTTGCAAGACAGAAAACTGCCATAATTTCGCTTGCAACTGTAATATCAAAGCCATCCTCACGAGGAACGCCTTGCATTCTTCCGCCTAAACCGTCTACAATGTTACGAAGCTGACGGTCGTTCATATCAACGCAACGCTTCCAGGTAATTCTCTTAACATCAATACCAAGAGCATTACCCTGTTGAATATGATTATCGAGCATAGCAGCAAGAAGATTATTTGCTGCTCCGATTGCATGGAAGTCACCTGTAAAATGAAGGTTAATATCCTCCATAGGAACAACCTGTGCGTAGCCTCCGCCTGCAGCACCGCCTTTAACACCAAAAACAGGACCAAGAGAAGGCTCACGAAGAGCAACGCAAGTATTGTAACCGCAAAGATTCATACCGTCTGCAAGACCGATAGTAGTTGTTGTTTTACCTTCACCTGCAGGAGTTGGTGTGATTGCAGTAACAAGAATGAGCTTGCCATCTTTATCTTTAGCATTTGCATAAGATAAATCAACCTTTGCTTTATATTTTCCGTAAGGCTCAAGATAATCTTCACCAATACCTGCCTTTGCAGCAATTTCGGAAATTGGTTTCATTTTGCAGCCTTGTGCAATTTCAATGTCGGTAAGATAAGCCATATTTACTTCTCCTTTATTCTGTGATGTTAAGTTTATCGCGACAAAGATTTTTGAAAAACTCAAAATTTTCTTCACCGCAAACATCCATATTATTTAATAATGATGCTTGATATTCATCAAACAATTTTTGCTTTGCTGACGGACTTTTAGTGCTTTCAATTTTTTGTAATAAATCTTCAAAAGATTCAAAAATAAAGCCTCGGATAATTTTATCGCGCCTTGCATTTAAATCTTCAAGCTGTTCTGTGGGCGTATGACCCTCAAAGCGCCAATAAGGTTCAAGCTTTTGAAGCTCCTCGGTGCTTGAAACAAGATTCCTGAAGGACTGAAAAAACAACTGCGGATGCTTGGTTGTATTAACGTGATGTGCCGAGGTTGAACCAATTTTTATGTTTTTTACAACAAAATTATTTATTGCAGTAACAAGTAAATCCTGAGATAACAATTTTCTTGTTACGGGAATTGAAGAAACGATTTTTTGAATGGCTATTTTTTCATCCCTGTCAAACTGACGTGGCATATATTTATAACCGGTATCGTTACTTTTTTTCTTTTTAAACAAGTTTTTTAACATATAATTCTCCGCAAAAAATACTATATAAATTTACAGATAAAAACAGATAATTACATTATAATACTTTTTATTTAAATGTCAACAAATGATAAAGGCTTACTATCTTGCAAGTAAGCCTTTATTTATATTATAAATCCGCCGTTGACGGAAATTACCTGACCTGTAATGAATTTTGCTTTTTCACTTACAAGAAAGGCAACTGTATCGGCAACATCTTCAGGGGTACCGATTGAATTAAGCGGTGTTTCACCTTTAAGAGAATCAATATCCTCTTGTGAAAAGCTACTGAGCATATCTGTGGCAATTACACCGGGAGAAACTGCATTAACCCTTACGCCTGATAAGCCTACCTCTTTTGCAAGTGCCTTCGTTAAACCGATAAGACCGGCTTTTGAAGCAGAATAATGAACCTCCATTGAAGCTCCTACCTCACCCCACATTGAAGCGACGTTAACAATGACACCTGATTTATTATTAATCATATAAGGCAAAGCCTGACGGCAACAATTGAACGCCCCTGTAAGGTTTACGCCAATCATTTTCTGCCACATTTCATCTGTTATATCGGTAAATAAAGCCTGCTCTGCAATACCGGCATTGTTAACAAGTACATCAACACCGCCAAAGACCTTGTTAATTTCAGTAAACATCTCTTGCACCTGAGATGAATCGGATACATCTGCACAAAAAATTTCTACGTTTGAAAACTCTGAAATCTCATTCTTTAAAGCCTTTGCCTGCTCAGATGAAGCATTATAGTTTATTGCTACGTTATAGCCTTGTTTTGCAAGTGCTCGGCAAATGGCAGCACCTATCCCCTTTGCACCACCTGTAACAAGAGCACATTTTTTATTCATGGTCATGATTATGTGTTGTGGTTACTGCTGACGATGGGTCAAGTGTGCCCATAATATCAGAAGCATTATCCTCTGTTATAACCAGCTTCGTATAGTCTGCAGGAGGAGAGAACAATGACAATGGTGCTACTGCAGATATACTGTCAAAATATGTTACACTGGAATCAGTTGAAACAGTTTTAATAAGTGTTTTGCCGATATAATATTCTTTATTTCCGCTATCAAACTCAAAAACTGTATAGGTTATGCCGTCTTCTACCTCTGTTGTTTCAGAAATTTTTTCACCGCCGAATTTAAACGGGTCACCAAATAAAAACGGACTTATTTCTTCACTATCAATTTCTTGTTCAAGAAGGTTCTTCGGAATTTCTATATAGCTTTTATCTTCGGATGTTAACAGATACCAGGTTGTTTCACCCATAATAATTGTCATTGGAATATTTTCGAAAATAGCTGTTACAGATGAGTTCTTGCCGTTTTTGGCGATTTTGAAATTATGCATTACACCATCAGCATCTACAACGCGCATATTTATCATATACTGAGATGAACGAAGAACAAGGTAATCATCCTGAACAAAAGGTGCTGCAGAGCCTGGAGCAGCTGTTGTGGATGATGAGTTTGATGAAGGATTGGTAGTATTGACACCTGCATTCTGCAAC
>JAZUMM010000166.1:0-6446 GCA_045603625.1 Acutalibacteraceae bacterium
TAAAATACACTTAAAATCGTTGAAATAAACAATAGTGTGTTTAAATTTTTGTGTGATTCTTCTCTTTCATTTTGTTCATATAAACCATATATTACCAAGGTTGCCAAAAGGAAGAAAATATAGCCGAAATCGCTGAAGTATCGTTGTAGCAATCCGCCTGCTTGTGTGTCGGCAATTACGGTTGCAATACCCACAAGTAAAAGTACTAAGGAAATGCCGAGAAGCTTCTTTTCCTTTAAAGTGTTACGTGCTTTATATAATGCACCTGTAAACCATAACACAGGCGTGCTGGTTATAAGACCGCCAAAGCAAATTTCACTTATTGTTTTTCCTACGTAATTTGTGTCAATATCCACACTTTTTATAAAGGGGAAGGTTGCAGTAAACTGAGGCGTCTGGAAAAGATAAGTGAAAATACCAAGACCTGTTCTGCCAATATCAAAGCCGCGCTTTGTGACGTCGTTTGTTGTAAGATTGTAGCCTGAACCAAAATCAAAAGGTGAGCCGAAGCGGATAAAGTTATAGTACATTATGCCTGCCGCAACAATAACAAACGGTGTTGCAAGAGCAACTGTATTTACAATGCCTTTTTTAGATAAAATATATTTATTCTTAAGTAAATAGCCTGCAAATAATGGTACTGCAACGGCACATATAAGCACGCTCTGAGGTCTGCAGCCTACTGCCAAAGCACAGCACAGTGAACCGAGAACAAAATATAAATTTTGCTTTTTAGTACTGTCTTTACCCTTGAACCAGAAATATAATCCCCATATAACAAACGCCATTGCACATATAATCGGTATGGAATAAAAGTCGGGACGTTTAACAAGGAACATAGCACCGCAACAATTAATAAAGCAAAGAGCAGTGAGCAAATATGTGCCTAATGATATTTTTCTGAAATGCTTTGCAGCAATAAGCTCTAATAGCTTAAATACACCCAGAGCAAATATTATGGCAAAGCCGATAATACCAAATGCAGAAGGGAAGGGCGCATCAAAAAGTGCACGGCACGGCAGGTACATAATCAGTAAAGGCACTATGCCGAAATATACGTAGTAATGGCCGTTATAAAATGCAACGTCCCAACGGTAATGGTCACCTGATTCATCTTGTGCAACCATACGTGCAGTTCTATCATAAGGATTTTCTAAATCAAGAAGTGATTGAGGAATATCGTTATTATCAATATAGGTTTTGCCATCTAAAATTGCCTGTGCCAATTCATCATACTGGTTATGATGTTCAAATCCCAAGGGCACAAGTTCAATGCCGTCTTCTGTGTAGTCCACGCCTAAAAATGTAGGGTTAAGAGTACCTATAATAATAAAAATCACACATTGTAAGGTTAACAAGCCTACAATATAATTTTTCGTGCTTTCGCCCGAGTCAATTAACTTTCTCTTGTAAAGATGTGACGAGGGACGGAATAAAAATGCTAACCATAATACACAAACGAGAAAAAGCACCCTACCGGCAGAAAAATCAAAATCTCTTTTTTCGTTTACGGATATAGATTTAACGTTAAAAACTGCATCGCCACAATTAAGTGAAATCATAAGATGTGAGGATTTTCCTGCGGTTGAAACGTTAATATACTGACTTTTTTCAACGTTTTTGTATATTGTTCTTTCAGGTGTGGAGAAATAGTATTGGTTAGCTTCATCTGTTAAATAAACGTAAGCCGTAACAACGTCAGGCGCATTTTCACCTAAAACGATTTTTATGTTATTTATTTCTGTATTTATTTCGGAAAATTCAAGCTTCTGATTTGACAGAATTGTGTATTCGCCGTTTTCTGTTTTGCTTTCTTCAAGGTAAGAGGAAAGGTCTGTGGATGTGTATTTTGATGTTGTGTAAAAATTAACATTAAAAACAGAAAGTTCAAGACCGATACAAAAAATAATTACGGCAACAAAAAATGCAGCCGTTTTTGTTGAAGGGCTTTGGGGATTACTGAATTTTTTGCATATTAAAGCAGAGATTGCGGTAAAGACTATAAAAATAAAAACGCAGAGAAAAATCATTTTGAACTCCTCATAATTTGTAATATAAATATATTAAACCACAAAAGGATGAATTTGTAAATAATACGTTATTACTTGTTGAAAAGTAACATATACATTAATAAAACGGAGGTATATGTTATGGAGAAAATAATAAAAAAGAGTGTAATTTCATACGATGTTTTAAAGGATTACGTAAATAAATTAAAGTTGTCTTATCCCTTTCTGAAGGTTGCGTCCTGCGGTAAAACTGTAATGGGTAAAAGCATATATGCTTTGTGTATTGGTGAAGGTAGCAAGCAAGTGCTTTATGTAGGTGCAACTCACGCTAATGAATGGATTACCTCGCTGTTTTTACTTGATTTTTGTGAAGAGCTTCTTAAAGCTGAAAGTGAAAATTCATTTATAGGTGGTTTTGAGGCGAGAGATATTTTAAAAACTACTACACTTGTTATTATTCCCATGCTTAATCCTGATGGCGTAGATATTGCGGTAAAGGGTATAGAGGGCTGCGGAAATCTTAAAGAGCAGATCTATGATATATGTAAATTTGATTTTTCAGAGTGGAGTGCCAATGCTAACGGTGTGGATTTAAATCACAATTTTAATGCGGATTGGTACTCTCTTCGTAATTTTGAAGAAAAGAATGGTATATTAAAGCCTTCTTCTCGTCGCTATGGTGGTAAATATCCTGAAAGTGAGCCGGAAACAACGGCGCTTGTAAAATTTCTTCGTAATGTAGAGTTTGAACGTTTATATTCTTTTCATTCACAAGGTGAGGAGATTTTTTATTCCTATAAAGATTTTACTCCTGCAAAATCTTATATTATTGCTCAGGCGCTTGCAGGTGTCAGCGGTTATTGCTTAGTGAATAATGAGGGACATTACAGTAGTGGAGGCTTAAAGGATTGGTTTATAGAGGAATTTAAAAAGCCGGGCTTTACAATAGAAATAGGTAAAGGCAAAAATCCTTTACCCTTAGACGATTATGAAAATATTTATTCTTCTTTAGAATCTTTGGCGGTATTGGGGTTGATTCTTTGAAATGTACGGTAACTGATTTAAGAGCGAAAGAGGTTGTAAATATTGAAAACGGATGCCGTTTAGGATGTGTTACAGATGTGGAAATTGATACGTGTACCGGTTGCCTTGTAAGTATAACCGTTTTTTGCGGTAAAGGCGTGTGCGGCTTTTTCGGTAAAGGTGAAGAGATTGTCGTTTGCTGGAAGGATATTGTTGTAATTGGCGATGATACAATACTTGTTCGCTGTGGCGGTGCACGAATAGGGTGAAAAGAAAAGAGGCTGTAAAAAACTTTCGTTTCTTACAGCCCATTTTTTATCTTTTCGTAACATTTAAATATTTTGATTTGATTTTTTCTGTTAGTGAAAGCTTATCTTTATCGTGTACGCAAAGCTCATCAATAGAATATTTTATAATGGAAAACTCTGCCTTGTCACTTTCGTAAAGGTCAATTATATCGCCGTTTTTATCTTCTGTCAGGCAGGAGTAAATGTAGTTGTAGGGAATAAGATTTGTTGTAATATTTTTTCTGTATAGCCATTCAACCTTGTTATCACTACCGTATAAGCCCAGTCGCAAAACGCCGTTTTTACGTATGCGTAAATTGGGGTAGGCAATGGCAAGCACTTTTTTACCGTCAATCTCTTTTGAACAGTTAATAACCGTTATCATACAGTTTGAACAGTATTCCAATGCTTCATCTAAGGTGTATTTGCTCCAGGATTCACCAAAATCTGTTGAATCACAGTAGCTTATATATTTTGCCGTGTTTCTTGAATACATACGTATAACGTTGTTATTCATAAGTACAAGCTGACTTTCAGAGCTTTTACCCGCGTCACCTACTTTGTTTGCTTTTTCACTTCTGTGCCATGTTTTGCCGTTATCGTCAGTATATATAGCACTTGTGTATTCGGTTTTTGAGTTATTGTCGTAAATTGTAAAAATTATTCTTAATTTGTCATCTTTTTTTACAGCAAGTCCGCGTCCCGGTGAAAAGCCCGTAAAGCCGGAAGCACCGACCTGAAGATTGATTATTTTTCCTTTGCCCCAGCTTTCACCGCCATCAAGACTCTTTTTTACCCACAAATAATATGTAGGGTAAATTTTTATGGGCGCGTATGCAAAGAAAACGTTTGCGTGTATGTCGTTATTATTAAGCTTACCGTCTTTATTCATTTGCTTAATCATAACAGGGGTAAGGGAACTGTTTTCATCTTTGTAAATGTAGTATTCTTCATCTACGTAAAAATTATTGTAAACAGAGTCATCACTGTGCTTTAAAACAGGTGCAAATCCCTTTTCATTGAATTCACCTACGTAATACGGGTAGTGAGCTTTATCAAGTGTTGTGCTTTCTGCTTTTTCGGATGTGGTAAAATCACAAAGCGAAAGCTTGCCGTCAATATATCCGTTACCTTTACCGTAGGTGCCTGCACTCCATAAGCCCATAAATGCAGGACATGCATCGCACACGTGAAACACCTCGTTGTCTTCTCCCTCGCATATTGCAGAGTCACAGAAGGAAGCGCTTTTGGGTATGGCTATGTTATGGTCTGCGTGCTCCATATCATTAAAGCTGTTAACAAAAATAACATCAGACCAGCTTTTGCCGTTATCATCTGAATACCTTGCAGCAACCTCAATATTTGCAGGGTCATCTGTACCGTTGCCGTAGCGGATGTCACCGCAGGCAATAATTCTGCCGCTTTTAAGAGTAAGTATAGCCGGAATACGGAAAAGATTACTGTTTGCAGTACCGGATAAATATGGGTTTTGAATATTCATATAAGTTTCTCCAATCAAACAATTCTGAAGGTTTTAACCTCGAAAGGTGTAATGTTAAATGTTATGTGGTTACCGTTTGCAGAAATTTCACGGTTTTCATCTTCCATAAGGTTGCATTCAAATATTTTTGTGAATGGTAAGTTAATGGTAAGTGTTCTTTTTCCGCGTACGCTTCTGCTTTGATATATACGTATAATTGTTCCGTTACCGTCTTGGGCAGCCTTGATTGTATCAATAATAATATCCTCGTTATCGCAGGAAATGTAGCTGTGTTCTGACGGCAAGGAGCCATCCTGTTTACTTACACAAATTGCCTTAAGAGGCACATTGAGCTTAAGAGCTTCCTTTACCGTGTCACTTGTTTGCCATGTGCCGTTGTGTAAATAGAAGGAATATGTGAATTTGTTGATTCCCAAATCACCTTTTCTGTCAGGGCAGGTAGGAGCACGTAAAAGTGTAATACGCATTGTGCTTTCAAGAATATCGTAGCCGTATTTACAATCGTTAAGAATACTGATACCGTAGTCACCTTCGGAAAGGTCTGCCCATTTGTGAGCACATTGCTCAAATCGTGCAGCATCAAAAGAGGAGTTGCGGTGAGTAGGTCTTGAAATTGCACCGTGAGCTGCTTCAAAGGTTGCTTGCGTGTTAAGTACGTTAACAGGGAAAGCGGCTTTCATAACCTTGTCACGCTCCTGCCAGTCAACCTCTGTTTCAAAAAGAAGCTGTTTTGCATCTTTATAAAGGATTATGTTCTGAGTAATGGTTGATTTGTTGAATTTGCGAACTGTTTTAAGAACTGCTCTTACAGGTGAGCATTCAGCAATTTCAACGCTTTCTGCTTTTTCAAGAACCCATTTCTTCTTTTCGTAGTTCTGTTCAAGGTTCCAGGCAGTTTCATGTACACATTTATCAATGAATATTGAAATAACGTTACCCTTGTCAGTTAAAGCCTCGCGCTTATTTTCTTTGTCGTAAACGGAGGTTAAATTACCGTTTTCATCATAAGTTACCTTGATGAATTTATTTTCGATTGTATCATTTGTGATAATAACGTCTTCTGCCTTTTTCTCCTGAGCAAACGGATAGAATTTGTAGCCCATTGCAGGAACGTCGGTTGCAATAAATTCAACGTAGCTTTCACCGTTTTTACTGAATACCCTTGAAACCTCGTTTACTGTTTTATTGCCCTTGTATGTAACGGCAGAGGTGTTTTTGTGAGGTAACATATTCCATACAACAACACCGTCTTCGGTTGCTTTGATTTTTGCAGTAAGTGAATTAAGAGTAGAATCGTATTCCTTATTAGCATCGCTGAGAAGCTCGTTGAAGGCAATTCTGCAATCCTCCATAGCCTCATGTATTGAGGTGCCCGGCAGAATATCGTGGAATTGGTTTGTAAGGAGCTTTAACCACATTGCTTTAAGGTCGTTTACATCGTAACCGCCACCAAAAATCTTTGCCATTTCAATACGTGTAAGTAAAAATTCACTTTGTCTGTTGACTTTTTTTATAAAGCCCTGGCTTGTGTTCGTGCCACGATGGTTTTCATAATAAAGCTTGTCGCAGTATGTGGGAAGCACATCACGGATTGCTTCTGCTTCTTTAAAAAATTCCTGCGGATGA
>JAZUMM010000167.1:0-2235 GCA_045603625.1 Acutalibacteraceae bacterium
TAAGTACGTCGTTTTTTCAATGATTTTTATATTTGAAAGGCTGAAATAAATGAGTTTTATTGAATTTGATTCCGTTTACAAAAGATATAAAATGGGCGACATTGTTATTAATGCTGCTGATGGTGTAACTTTTAATATTGAACGTGGCGAATTTTGCGTTATTGTCGGTGCCAGCGGTGCAGGTAAAACAACTGTTCTTAATATTCTAGGTGGTATGGATGATAGTGATGACGGTAAAATCCGTGTTGCGGGTGACCTTATTAACGAGTATGACAGTAAGAGACTTATTGAATACAGTCGTTACGATGTAGGCTTGGTATTCCAGTTTTATATTCTTGTTCCTAACCTTACTGCACTTGAAAACGTTGAGCTTGCAACTCAGATTGGTTCAAAAGCACTTAATCCTGCAAAGGTTCTTGAAAGAGTTGGCCTTGGTGAAAGGCTTAATAACTTCCCGGCACAGCTTTCAGGTGGTGAGCAGCAACGTGTATCAATTGCCCGTGCACTTGCAAAAAACCCTAAGCTTCTTTTGTGCGATGAGCCTACGGGTGCCCTTGACTATAATACAGGTAAACAGATACTTAAGCTTTTACAGGAAACAAGCCGCGAAACAGGTATGACAGTTATTGTTATTACTCATAACCAGGCAATTACACCAATGGCAGACCGTGTTATTTCTATGAAAAGCGGTCGTGTTGTAGACATACAGACGAACGAAAACCCAATGTCTGTTGATGACATCGAATGGTAACAAGGATATTTGAAAGGAAAAATATAAGATGACAAGCTCCTATATTACAGATACTTTCCGTTCTATATATCGCTCCTTAAGCAGATTTATATCCATTATTGCCATTGTTGCGATGGGAAGCGGTTTGTTCTGTGGTTTGAATGCCGTTGGTTACGATATGGAGAAAACGGCAAATAAATATTATGACGATTGTAACCTGATGGACCTTCGTTTGCAGTCTTATCTCGGTCTTTATGATGAGGATTTATTAAAAATCAAAAACATAGATGGCGTTGAGGCAGTTCAAGGTGTAAAATTTGTTGACGGCTACGTGCAAACACCTAACGAGCAGGGCGAGTACGAAGGTATTGTTGATATTGACGGTTCTGAAATGACAATACGTGTTACAGGCTTGGACCTTGGTAATGCTGTTGATTTTAAAAACGGTATAGATAATCCGGACTATATCAACAGGCTAGTGCTTTTAGAGGGTAGGTTCCCTGAGGCAGAAAATCAATGCGTTGTTACTTGTAGTGGTCTTACTACTCCTGAACAGTTTAAAATAGGTAACAAAATTAAAGTAAGAGGTGATAACGAGGAAATCGGCTATTACCTTAAGCATGATACTTTGGAAATTGTAGGTATTATTCAGACACCGTACTGGGTATCCTACGAGCGTGGTGTTACAACTGCAGGTAGCGGTAAGTTAGGTGACTTTATTTACGTTAATAATACCGCATTTACTGATAATATATCATATTACAGCGAAGCATATATTACTTTTAAGGATGCCGATAAATATGAGGCATATTCTGAAGAATATGATAAATATATAAAGGATATGCAAAAACAAATTGCAGAGGTTTCAGAAACTTTTGCAAAAGAGAGCAGAGAAAGGCTTGTAATCGGTCTTCCTCAGAAGGTTGCACAGGCAAAACAGGAAATTGACGTTGCAGAAGGCACAATCGGTGCTGCTCTTGAAGAAGGTAAGGCTCAGCTTGAGATGCTTTATGAGCAAGAAAAAACAGGTGCAAAACAGCTTGAAGAAGCTCAGAAAACAATGGATGAAGAATATGCAAAGGTTCAACAGCAGCTTCAAAGCGGCAGCACTCAATATGTTGAAGCAGTAAATGAGTATAATACAAAGCTTCAGCTGTTCTCTTCCAGTCAGATTGAGCTTGCCAATAAACAGGCAGAGTATAATACAAAGAAAATGGAAGTTGATTCCGCACGCGAAAAGCTTAACGAAGCAAAGCTTCAGTTGACTGTTGCTGAAAAAGAGATTAAATATACAGAAACTCTTATTACAACAACAGAAAGCACCTTGCAGAATCTTAAAGAAAATCAGGATGTTTCACAAAGCGACCTTGACCTTGATAAAATGGCGGAGCGCCTTGAAGAAACTAACCCTGAGCTTGCTAAAATATTAAAATCTGCATCAGATCTGACTGCACAGGGTATGGCAGCGGATGCTATTGTTGAGGTTCAGGTGCTTCTTGACCAAT
>JAZUMM010000168.1:0-3355 GCA_045603625.1 Acutalibacteraceae bacterium
ATTCCCTTTTGGGAATCGGGATTTTTTTATTTTCTGAGAAGTTTTGCAAGATTTGCAAAGTCTTCCATAGTGAGCTTTTCGGCACGTACTGTTTTTTCAAGTCCTGCTTTTTGCAGTATTTCGGCAATTTCGCCTTTTGGTATGCCAAGACCTGCACTCAATGAATTTTCTGCAGTTTTACGCCTTTGTGAAAAAGCGGCTTTTACAACCTTAAAGAAGAAGCCTTCATCCTCAAATGTAACAGGTGGCTCTTTTCTTACAGTTAATTTAATAACCTCGCTGTTTACCTTCGGTGGCGGAAGAAAGCTTTCCTTCGGAACATAAAAAAGCTTTTCGCTTTCGGCATAATAATTTACTGCAACGGTAACTGCACCGCCATCTCTGCTGCCCACGTCTGCACAAAGTCTGTCGGCAGCTTCCTTTTGAACCATAACTGTAATGGATTTTAACGGCAAACGGCTTTCCAGAAGAAGCATTATTATAGGGGAAGTGATGTAATAAGGCAGGTTCGCACAAACTACAATATCCATATCCTTGCATTTTTCCTGAATTATACCCTTTAAATCAGCTTTCATAACGTCTTCGTTAATTATTTCAACGTTATCAAATTCGCGAAGAGTTTCATTAAGAACCGGTAAAAGGCGGTTATCTACCTCAAAGCTTAAAACCTTGCCTGCTCTTTTTGCAAGCTCTGCTGTAAGTACACCAACACCGGGGCCGATTTCAATTGCACAAGTGTTTTTGTTAAGGTCAGCCGCTTCTGCCATTGCAGGGCAAACCTCAGGGTCAACAAGAAAGTTCTGGCCGAGCCCTTTATTAAATGTTACGCCGTGACGGCCCATAACTGATTTTATAACATTAATGTCTGAAAGATTTTGCATTATTACCTCCAAAGGTATTGAAAAAGATGAATTTATAAATTAATATTAGTATATCATAAGATTTGTTTTTTGCAACAAGGAGAGTTGATTATGAAAACCATTAAAGATGCAAAGTTTATTCGTCAGGCGGCAGATTTTGGCGATGTTCGCCCTGTGTTTAAAAAGGTTGTGTGGCTGGATAAAAAAGTAAACAAGGTAACACTTCAGGTTTCCGCCTTAGGTTACTATGAAGCATACATAAATAATCAACGTGTTGGTAAATTTATTTTTGCTCCCGGTTGGACAAGCTACGGTAAGCGTATTCAGTACCAGACTTACGATGTTACACGCTTAATGGAAGAATGTAACACAATTGATATTGCATTGGGTAACGGCAGACGTTTTCACGGCAATCCTCACGAGCATTACAAAAGTCTGGGATGCAGAGAAGAGGCACTTGTGGCAGCACTTTTCATTGAATATGAAGATGGTACAGAAGAATTTGTGCCAACAGATGCTTCATGGGAATGTGCAAAAAGCAATATAGTTTATTCTCACGTTTACAATGGCGAAACAGTAGATTACACCGCAAATACAGAAGGAACCTTTCCTGTAAAGGTGTTGGATGACGTAAACAGTAACATTCTTGTTCCTCAGGAGGGTGAAGAAGTACGTGAAATGGCACGTCTTGCTGCCGTTGAGCTTATAAAAACTCCAAAAGGTGAAACGGTACTTGATTTTGGTCAGAATTTAACAGGCTATGTGCAATGGAAGGTTCCTGCAGTCAAGGGCAAGGAATTTAAAATTTACCATGCAGAAGTACTTGATAAAGACGGTAATTTCTATACAGAAAATTTAAGAGGTGCAAAGGCAGAGATTAAAGTAATTTCTGACGGTAATGAGCACGTGTTCAAGCCAACCTTTTCATATCAGGGCTTCAGGTACATTAAGCTTGAAGGCTTTGAGGATGAAAAAATCGATCTTGAAGATTTTTGTGCAGTTGTTGTATTCTCAAATATGAAAAGAACAGGCTTCTTTTCTTGCGCAGACGATTTAGTTCAGCAGCTTTATGAGAATATTATATGGGGTCAAAGAGGTAACTTCCTTGATATTCCTACAGACTGTAATCAGCGTGATGAACGCCTTGGCTGGACAGGTGATATACAGGTTTTTGCACGTACTGCAACAATAAACTATAAAGCAGATAAGTTCCTTAAAAAGTGGCTCCACGACCTTGCTCTTGAGCAACGTCCGGGTGGCCAGATTACCGACGTTGTTCCCGATTTGTTTAATTGGGAGAGCGATGGCTCCTCAGCATGGGCAGATGCAGGTGTTGTTGTGCCGTATTGGGTATACAGAACCTACGGTGATACACAAGTTATAAAAGACCAGTTTGACTCTATGAAAAAGTGGATTCTTTTTATGGAATCCAAAGGATCAAAGCGTGGTTTGTTTGATATGCACGACCATCATTTTGGCGACTGGCTTTCACTTGATGCAGGTGATGAAGCAACAGGCGGATTTACAGATAATAACCTTATAGGTACAGCTTACCTTGCATATTCAAACAGCTTGTTTATTAAAATGGGTAAGGTAATAGGCGAGGATATGTCTTACTTTGAAGAGCTTTATAAGCTTACTGTTGAGCAATACAGAAAAACATATCTTAACACAGGCAAGCCTGAGCACGAAACTCAGACTGCAAACGTGCTTGCAATTTACTTTGACCTTACAGATGATATTCAGCGAGAGGGCGCAAAGCTTGTAAAGGATATTGAAGAATGCGGTCACCTTAAAACAGGCTTTGTGGGCACACCGTACCTTCTTCATGCACTTACAAAAATCGGAAGAGTAGATATTGCATATAAGCTCCTTCTTAAAAAGGACTTTCCGTCATGGCTTTTCCCTGTTACAAAGGGCGCAACAACTATGTGGGAGCGTTGGGACGGTGCTAAAAAGGATGGCTCATTTGCAACTCCTGAAATGAATTCCTTTAATCACTATGCGTACGGCTCTGTTGGCGACTGGCTCTACACAACAGTTGCAGGTATTGACAGTGATGATAAGGAGCCGGGTTATAAGCATATAATTTTCCGTCCGATTCCGATTAAAGAATTGGGCTATGCCAAGGCTCGCATTTTAACACCGTACGGTGAAATTGTTTCAGGCTGGGAATATACAGGTAACGGCAATGAGTGTAAATTCTCGTTCACAATTCCGAAAGGCTGCCACGCTACTCTTTACCTTGATAATGAAGAGTATGAATTTCAGGACGGCACATACGATACATGTTTTCAATATCCGTCGGAGGATTAATAGAAAAAGAAGGTTCGTAAGAACCTTCTTTTTTTTGAAAATTTTAAAAGAGCTAAAAGCCTTGACTTTCAAGAAGGTTCGGGTCAATTACAGAACCGTCAACTGATTGCTCCTGATTGGTTTTCATCTCCAATCTTCATCTTTTTGTACTTTTTCCATATATGTTGTAACATCAACCC
>JAZUMM010000169.1:0-7976 GCA_045603625.1 Acutalibacteraceae bacterium
AAATTCTTTATTCTTTCACTTGTAAAATGACGGACTAATATTCCGCGATTTTTTAATTCAAGGTAAAGCTTTTCACCATCAATAGCGGGATTAGAGGCAAACAAAAAGTTCGCACTTGAATCCAGAACCGTAAAGCCTGACTTTTCAAGCTCAGATTTTGTATAAATACGTGATTCAATAATCCTTTTACAATTTTCATCATAATAGCTTTGTGAATCAATTGTTTTTTCGCCTGCAACAAGTGTAAGACGATTAATGTTGTACGGATTTGTTGAATAGCGAAGCTTATGTAAATCATTAATTATTTCTTCACTGCCGATAGCAAAGCCTAACCTTGCACCTGCCATAGAACGTGATTTAGAATAGGTCTGAACAACCAATAAATTATTGTATTTATTAACTAATCCTACTGCACTTTCAGCACCAAAATCAACGTATGCTTCATCTATAACAACTACGTTGCCTGCATTTGATTTTACAATTTCCTCTACCTTATCAAGCGAAAGAGCAATACCTGTTGGTGCATTGGGATTTGCAATAAACACAATACCGTCTACACCGCAGAATTTTTCAACGTCAATCGTAAAATCATCCTTTAAAGGAATAACAGTATAATCTGAAAGATGAAGATTTGCAAACACACTATAAAAGCCATAGGTTATATCTGCAAAATATGATTTTCTGCCATTTGCTCCATATGCCATAAAAGCAAAATTCAAAATATCATCTGAACCATTGGCAAGAAAAACCTGATTTGAATTAACACCATAATAATCTGCAAGCTTTTTTGTAAGAATCTTACCATCCGGGTCAGGATAAAGCCTTAAAAGCTCTGTCTGACTTTCATTCACGGCATCCAGAACCTCTTTACAAGGCGGATACGGTGATTCATTAGTGTTAAGTTTTATATACTTTTTATCTTGCGGTTGCTCGCCCGGAACATAAGCCGCAAGGCTTTTATATCTCTCATCGAGGAACTGACTCATTTTATTTCTCCAATCTGGTGCTTACACTTCTTGCGTGTGCATCAAGGCCTTCTTCTGTTGCAAAGCGCACAACCTTATCGCCAATAGTCTGAAGTGCCTCTTTGCTGAAATATGAAAACTGTGTTTTCTTTACAAAGTCATCTACTGAAAGCGGACTTGAAAAACGCGCTGTACCGCTTGTTGGTAAGGTGTGGTTAGGACCTGCAAAATAATCGCCTAAGGCTTCAGGACAGTTTTTGCCTAAAAATACAGAGCCTGCATTTTTAACAAGACCTAAATATTCAAATGGATTATCCACACAAATTTCAAGGTGCTCAGGAGCAAGAATGTTTGAAACCTCCATTGCTTTTTTAAGAGAATCCGTAATAATAATTTTACCGTTTGTATCAATTGATGTTCTTGCAATTTCCGCTCTGGGAAGCAAAGGAATTTGTTTTTCTAATTCTTCACTTACTTTTAAGGCAAACTCCTTACAATCAGTAATGAGAACTGCAGTTGCCATTTTATCATGTTCTGCCTGTGAAAGAAGGTCAGCCGCAATATGCGAAGGATTGTTTGTGCCATCTGCCACAACAAGAATTTCGCTTGGACCTGCAATCATATCAATATCTACCATACCAAAAACCTGTTTTTTGGCTTCAGCAACAAACGCATTACCCGGACCCACAATTTTATCTACCTTTGGAACACTTTGAGTACCGTAAGCGAGAGCTGCAACCGCCTGTGCACCACCGATTTTAAAAATACGGTCAACGCCGGCAATTTTTGCCGCTGCAAGAATAACGGGTTTTATATAACCTGCCTTGGCAGGTGTCACCATTACAATTTCACTGCAACCTGCAATTTTTGCCGGAACACAGTTCATAAGAACTGATGACGGGTAAGCTGCTGTACCTCCGGGAACATAAAGACCTACCTTTTCAATCGGCATAACCTTTTGCCCCATAATAACGCCGTCATTATCGTTAATCACAAAAGAATTACGCACCTGTTTGCTGTGAAAGGCAGTAATATTTTCTTTAGCCTGTTTAAGAATAGAAATTAATTCTTCATCTACTTCATTTAAGGCATTATCAATCTCTTCTTTTGTTACCTCGAGAACATCATCAACGGCACCGTCAAATTTTTTTGAGTATTCCAACAATGCCTTATCACCGTTTTCGCGTACATTTTTAATAATGTCACTTACAATGCCTTCAACATCAATTGTCTGTTCGCTACGCTCAAGAATTTCATCAATTGAAATTTCTGAGCTATTATATATTTTAATCATTTATTTTCCTCCACGATATTTGCAAGAGAGTCCCTTAACTCATCAATCATTTTTGATTTAAACTTATACTCCGCTTTATTAGCAATAAGACGTGCGCTGATATTTACAATTGTCTCTTTAGGCTCAAGACCGTTTTCAAGAAGAGTTGCGCCTGTTTCAACAATATCAACAATAACATCTGAAAGACCTAATATAGGAGCAATTTCAATAGAGCCGTTCAGCTTGATAATATCAATATCACGACATTTGTCGGCATAGTAGCTTTTTGCAATGTTTGTAAACTTTGTTGCAACGCGCAAGGTACTTGTGCCATTATCTGTAAACTCTTTTTTACCGGCAACACACATACGGCATTTACCGATATCCAAATCAAGAAGCTCATATACATCAGGTGAATATTCAAGAAGAATATCTTTACCTGCAACGCCTATATCTGCCGCACCACGTTCAACATAAATTGCAACGTCACTTGGCTTAACCCAGAAATAACGCACCTTTTTTTCGGGATTTTCAAATATAAGTCGACGGTTTTTTTCATAAATCTGCGGACATTCAAAGCCTGATTTTTCAAACATTGCGTAAACCTTTTCACCTAACCTGCCCTTTGGTAAAGCAACATTAAGGTAATCATCACAAGACGAGGTTAACTCATCTTCATTTGAATTTTCAAGAACCCTGTCTATTTCATCAAGATAAACCGCAAAACCGATTGCACCCGCTTTTTTGTTTACGCGCTCCATTAACCTGTCATAGCGTCCACCTGAAAGCACACTTACAGGTACGTTCTGAATAAAACCCTTAAACACTATACCGTTATAATAATTCATATCATTAACAACGGAGCAATCAATATTAATATTCTTTTCATAGCCTACATCAGAAAATTTCTGACACACTGCAAAAAGCTCATTGTAAGCACTTTGCATTTCACCATTTACAATTGCATCCTTAATTTTCGGTAATGCTTGTGCAGGAGAGCCGTAAGCATCAAGAAGAGCTGTAAGCTTAGCGCAAAGGGTTTCGCCTACACCGAACTTCTGACAGAGGTTGAGTATAACACCCATATTCTTTTCACCTACTGCATTGAGAAGCTCTGCCTTGTTGCTTTCAGTAAGCTCCATAGCATTAAAAAGACCGCTGAGAATACCCATATGGGAAACATCAAGAATATAATTTTCACTTATTGCATAAAGGCTACGGGCAGCAAGAGTAATGACCTCGCAAACCTCATCATCGGTAACATCGCCCATACACTCTACGCCTGTTTGCATAATCTCAGAAAAGCCACCGGCTTTTTTTGTTACACGGTAAACATTTTCGTTATAATAAACCTTTTGAACACCTTTTACAGTATCATCAAGATTCTTGATAATAGAAAAAGTAACGTCCGGCTTTAACGCCATAAGTCTGCCGTCTGTATCTGTAAAAGTGATGCAGTTGTCGCTTACAAGAAAATCTTTATTACTGCCGTAAAGATCATACTCTTCAAACTTACTCATTTTAAATGGCTTGTAGCCATACTTTGAATAAAGACTGCGAAGCTCAAAAATTATTCTTTCGGAATTGTTAAGAACAGATAAATCTATGCTCATTATTTATTAACCTCTTTGGAATTAATTTTATCAATAATTTTACGGTAGCCACCTGTACCGTATGAAAGGCACTTATTTACCCTGCCGATTGTTGCAGTGCTTGCACCTGTTTCTGCAGTAATTGCAGTAAAGGTTTTGCCCTCATCTAATTTTTTTGCAACACTAAGCCTTTGAGAAAGAGAAATAATTTCGTTAATTGTGCATAGGTCTTCAAAAAACTGATGACATTCTTCAACATTTTCAAGACTGAGAATAGCCTCAAAAAGCTCATCTACACTACTATCTTTTAACGGTGTCATGATAAATCACCACAAAGCAAATTATGCTTTTCCTTTCAATTTGATGGGAAAACAAAAACGTGTTCATATGGTAGCACACTAAAGCGCTAAAGTCAATAGAAAAGTACTATGTTTTTAAGAAAATTCACAAAAACAAGCAGAATTTTAATCACGCGAAATATAAGTAAAATTTTTTACCTTTGATGCTTGAAAAAAAGCAGAAAACGTATATAATAATACATATTGAATAATTTGCTGGAATAGCTCAGTTGGTAGAGCAGCTCATTCGTAATGAGCAGGTCGCGTGTTCGAGTCACGTTTCCAGCTCCAGAAAAGAAGCACCTTTCTTTGAAAGGTGCTTCTTTTCAACTAAATCCACCCTATCGGGTGGGTGAAATCATCTGCGATGATGAAATCCCTGCCGGGATGAAATCCGACTTCGTCGGGATATGGGTGGATTTAATTTCATCTGCGTAGCAGATTTCATCCAAGCAAAGCGAGGATTTCATCTCGCCTTGCGAGATTTCATTAAAGCACACCAATGCGTGCATATATACTACAAATTTGTAGGGGTGATGAGTATATAAAAATGTTAGAATTATAATATCTATTTTTAATATTAAGAATTTATTAAGATTTCGTCTTTCTGTTGTTTTGGGTTTATATAATTGCTATAATAAAAATATACCATAATTTAGGAGGAGTTTTATGACACAATTCAAATCAAAAAAGATAATTATTAAAATAATTGTAATCGTTGCAATAGTTCTTGTGGCAGCAAACATTCTTTTAAATGGTATAAATTTAGTACCATTAAGATACAGAAATGTGCCTGTTTCTTTCATAACACCTGATTTAACTTGGGACAGCAAGCCAAGTGATTTTATACTAAAATATGGCTTACCTGAAAATATTGGTGAAGTTAACGAAATTGATGGTAGCCGTGATTTTAACTTTAATTTCAAATATGATAATAAAGATGTTGCTGTATCAGCTAACAATGGTCGCACAATCAACAACGAATTCTACCGATACTACTTCACAATAGAGTGTGGAACACCCGAAGAAGCTAACAAATACTTTGATGAGTGCCATAAAAAGATGATGGATTTATATAAAAATGAGCCGGATTTTAAGTTTAAAGGCACAGAAACTGAAACTGATTATGAATTCACGGATGGTAACGGTGGCGCATACAGCTCCACTAACGAAAACGGTGTAATAAAAACTACAATCATAGACGATGATGGAAATGAAATTCCCATTGAGGAAGCAGATAATGTTATGCAAATAAAAACAAAAACAAATGAATATTATATGTTTAACACAGTAGGTGTGAACTATTGGCTTTCTTATTCCGAAGGCGATTCTTCGGTTTATTTACAGGCTGAAATTATGTATTAAAACTATAATATTAAACCAACTAAAAGTTACCCTTAACTACAACCATAGGTCGCGTGTTAGAATCACGTTTCCGGCTCCGGAAGCGGCAACGTTTTTTGTCTAAAAGAATAAAGAATAGAGAATAAATAAGAAATAATAAAGAGCGTCGCTTTCTGCCGCTTTTGTATTATTCTTTATTCTCTATTCTTTATTATTTATTCTTTAATGATGATATACACTCTGACAAGTTGTTTACTTAATATTATTTATGCAAAAACACCTTTATCAAACACCCAAAAATCAAATACAATTATTACAAAAAATACTCCAAAAATTACATATTATATAAATTATATCTTTTCACCTGTACAATATAATCAAAAGGTCAGTAAATACAATTTACCGAATTTTATTAATCTTCATTTAAGGAGTCATAATTATGAAAGAAATGAAGCCTAATTTTCAGATTCTCACAGGTGCCGGAAGCATCGGCTTACTTTGGATAATAAGTGCTATTGCGGGATATTCTTTATTACCCTCATATATACAAACGATTACTGTTCTTGCTATCCCGATTCTTCTTTTTACATATTTGATTATATGTATAAAAAGGGATTTAAAATTTCTGTATTTTTCCGCAGTCGTCACTACGCTTACACCTATAATAGCTAATATCCTTTTAGAGATTTTCTCTGATGACGGTAGCTTAATTACGTGGATATTTGGTTTTACAATCGGTATTTTTTTATATCCCATCAATCTTCTTATATTATTTGCATTTGACGGAACAGCTTTAGATTTTGATATATGTGTAATTTTATTTATATCAAGTATAATTTTTTCATTATTGATTTATATAATAACTCGTCTCAAAAACAATCTGAATAAAACAACGAATAAATTTTAAGGTGGTGAAGGTTTATGAGTAAAAGAAAAGACTTACTTCAATTTATATTAGGATTATTTGTTATTTTTCCATAATGTACAGGATTGAGGATTTTGCCGACTCTCGGCACAAGAAAATCAATCCACCAATGGAACCATTTACCAATTAAAATACACTTAAGCTTATCCCCTACTTTTTTTGCTTTTTCATCTGTACCGGGAATGTAGCGTGGATACATTTTTATTTTTTGACCTTTAAACTCAAAGGTCAAAACTCTTTCCGCTACTGATGATAAAGGTCTTATATGCATTACAAGTGTATTATTGTTTTCCCAGTATGCGTAGGAGCGCACTATCATTTTCAGTTCACCGATAGTAACCATACCGCATTTTGCCTCACCATTCATAGAAGCAAAAATTGTATTTTCGTTCCCGCCGTCTTCAGTCCACGAAAAATCGCATCCGTTTTCGGAAAAATGAAACTTAAGATTATTCATATTACCGCCTCTGTCTTTTGCAAAAAACACAATAGGCATAGGCAACACACTTATAGGAAAGCCAATCCAATTAATAAATTTACATTTACGTAAGGAATACGTTTTATTATTTATGAATTCTTCTGTATCAGAACGTGTTTTTGTAACAACCTCTGACTTATCAGGTAAAAGAATTCTTTGAGTGTTACTTACAAAATCAGGCCCAATAAAAGCAGATGGCATATATTTCCAAACAATATCCAACGTTTCTTGCAAGTCGCTATGCTCTGCGGTCATTACAAGGCAAGCATTGTAATCACCAAAGGAAATGGCATATTGGCAGAACATACCCTCTGCCCTGTACGTATTTTGCATACCCGCACAACGCCAGAAGCCGCAACCGTAGCCGGCACTTGCATCAGGCTCCTTTTCGCTTACAGAGTTATCTGTAATAAAAGAGGTTGCCTCTTCCACCCACCATTCAGGCACAACCTGTACACCGTTATATTTTCCTTTATTCTGATAACACAAAATAAATTTTGCAATATCTTCAGTTCTGAGCATTAATCCCCAACCGCCTGCTTCTACACCGTCAGGAGAGTGCTCCCAGAAAGGGACATTAATACCCAACGGCTCATAAAGACGAGGTATTAAATAATCTGTTATAGATTCACCAAGAACCTTGCAAAGCATTTTTGATGCAACGTAATAATTATCATTAACATAACGCCAGCTTGTACCCGGCTCAAAAATCCATTTAGCATCAACAAACTGTTTTATCCAATTATCACTTTTACTGCCACGAATCGAGGTTTGCTTGCCTGCGGTCATACACATAAGATGATGAATTGTAAGCTTTTGCAAAAGCTCATCCTTCTTTTTGCATAACTCGGGAAACACCTCTACAAGCTTAGTTTCACGTGTTATTTTATTTTCACTTAAAGCAAAGCCGTAGGCAGTGGCTAAAAAGCTTTTGCTTATTGAATACACCATATGAGGTATTTCGGGTGTAAGCGGTTTACTCCACTCTTCAATGGCAACCTTGTTATCCCTTATAATCATAAGGCTATGAAGATTTATACCTCTATATGACATTTCCTCGG
>JAZUMM010000170.1:0-14864 GCA_045603625.1 Acutalibacteraceae bacterium
CCGCTTGGCCTCCGACTTATCCTGCAGAAATTGCTACAATATCAGTCCAACCTTCTACGTTGCATAGATCGTAATCATTATACCCCACAGCAACAACAGTGCCGTCGGATTTTAAACTTACTGTATGTTCTCTTCCTGCAGAAATTGCTACAACATCAGTCCAACCTTCCACATCGCATTTACCGTAACCGTTATCCCCCACAGCAACAACTGTACCGTCGGATTTTAAACCTACTGTATGAGAGCTTCCTGCAGAAATTGCTACAATATCAGTCCAACCTTTTACGTCGCATTGACCGCTACCGTTATACCCCACAGCAACAACAGTGCCGTCGGATTTTAAACCTACTGTATGAGAGTATCCTGCAGAAATTGCTACAATATCAGTCCAACCTTCTACGTCACATTGACCGCAATAACGATCTTTACCACCTTCATATTCCGTGGCAACAACAGTGCCGTCGGATTTTAAGCCTACTGTATGATAATCGTTTGCAGAAATTGCTACAATATCTGTCCAACCTTCTACGTCGCATTGACCGTCATAAAAATCGTTATTCCCTTTATATTCCGTGGCAACAACAGTGCCATCGGATTTTAAACCTACTGTATGTTCGTATCCTGCAGAAATTGTATCTTTTACTGCAATTATTTTTAAAATTGAACTAAAGTGATCTTTGCTATCTTCATAATCATCCAACTCACCAAAAATAGCAATTGCTTCACGATATGATTCTTTATTCATCAAATTAATTGCATTGTTGTATTTACCGTCAAGAATAACAATATTACACTCCTCTGCTTTTTGAGCACTATCCCTGTATCCTTTCATTGCCTCGAAAGCTAAAATCGCCTCCTGATACTTACCCTGTTCCATCAAAGCAATGGCATCGTTGTATTTACCATTAATAATTATTGTGTTCAACACAATAACAAACACAATAATAACAGCAACAACGGATGACGAAATAGTAATAATAGTCTTCTTACGTTTTTCTTTTCTTTTCCTATTTTTCTTTTCTTCATCTATCCGGCTTTCAATTTCTTTAATTTTTTTCAGACATTTTTTTATTTGTTCATCGGCATCTTTCCAACCGGAAATGCTTTCGAATAACTTAATTGCCGATTTATAATCTGAAATGATGCCATTATTCATTTTGGAAACTGCATTGTCATAAATATTATCTTTTCTTACAGTTTCTTTTTTTGCAATACACTCCTCAATAAGTGCAGCAGAATCCCTATAAGCCTTTATGGATTTAAAAAGTGTAATTGCTTCTGCCAAAGACTGTTCTGTATTTTTTCCCATTTTAGCTTTAGCCTGACAGTAAACACTTTCGATACGGGCATTTTCATTTCGGGTGTTGATGTGTTCTATATAGCCTGTAAGCGTAGCTTTTAGTTTTTCGTCAGCAAAGCGGATAGCTTTTTGATAATTGTTATTTTTATCAAAAGGTTTTTCGAGATTTTTCAGGGATTCTTTTTTATTTACACCCAATTCTGCCATAAGCTTACCAAGATAAGCTTGTGCACATTCAGGGTCTGTATTGAGCACCTGCTCACAGAAATCATCAGCACGTGCAAAATCACCATCTTCAAGGAACATAAATGCTCTTTTGAGAAGGGACTCTATCTGGGTATTGCCTGAATTAATTACAACAGTTTCATTAACAGATTTCTTTTCCTTAGGTAAAAGCCTGTTGATGTTGGCAGTAAGGCTGGCAAAAAAAGTAACGTCACCCATATCAAGTGCCTGCATATTTTTGAACTCTTTAGGTATATCATAGGCATCCATATTTCTGTAACATGGAATAAGTGCTTTTGATGAATTGTCTGCCATCATTGAGATGAATCGTGACCACTCATTTTTTACCCAAACGGCATCGTAATATTCAAATTTTGTACCGATTGCAAGCATAATCTTTGCACTGGAAAGTGCGGCATATATGTAAGGCTCATACTCTGTGCCTGCAACTTCACGAAGTGTTACCCTTGAGAAGAAAACTTTGTATCCTTCCTTAATAAGCTCGGTGTAAATATCCTGAGCAATGGCACTATCCTCTGTACGTGCACCTGTATTTTCGTCAGTTTCCTTATAGCATATAAAAATATCATAAGGTTTTTCAGTTGATGCAATCTGAAGAATCTTTTTCTGAATGCCATCAATTACCTTTGCTTCTTCCCTGTATACAAGTTTTGATGAAGTATCTGCATAATCACAAGCAGATAAAAAGTCTTTATCTTCCATAATTGAAACAGGTAAGGTTCTGTGGCACGTGGGTATTTTTTTACCTTTGTTATCATCTACGTATTCAATACCATATTTGCAAAGCACTAAACCCCAATATGCTTCTGCCTCATCAGGAAATTCGGTTACTATGCTCTCATAAACGCCGGCGGCTTTATCAAATTCACAATTAAAACGAAGATGGTTGGCTCTGGTAAAGAGTGTTACCTTTCTTTCATCATTAAATTTAGGAAGAGTTTGCCCGGTACCACAGAATTCGCACGTAACGAGACTTTGATTTTCTGTAATCTCCAATGTGCCGCCACACATTTTACACTTAAAAACTGCCATAAAATTCCCTCATTTAATTAAAAAACCTCTTATGATTTATACATTTCCTCTATCTGAATCTGTGTGTTTTTAGCCCAAGGATACTGCTCCATATACTGACCGAAATACTTTGTGTTTTCGTTTTTGCCGCTCTGAAGAAAATCATAATAATCGCAAGTGAATTTTGATTTATCAATACTGCGTTGATTTCTGTTATCAACAAGTATTTCTGCAATGCCTGCTTCTTCAAGAGATGTTCTTAAGGATTTAAGCACCTTTCTGAAAAGGGATTGAACAGTTTCATCGTAAGCTCTGCCTTCCCACAAAACAGAAATTGCCTGCTCTGTACTTACAATACCGCCGTTTCTGTCAACAAGAAGAGCAAGAAGCTCTTTTGATTTGGCGCTGGAAAAATTAACGGATTTACCATCAACAAACACATCAAAAAAGCCGAAGGTTTTTATAAAAACGTGATTTTCATCTACGGCATCCTTTATAAGCAGCGCCTTTTCGTAAGCCTTTTTTATAAGCTCAGGCTCATAAGGCTTCATTACGTAGTCAACTGCATCAACAGAGAACGCCTCTAAAGCATAATCGCCATAGCTTGTTGTGAAAATGATACGAGTGTTTTTTGAAAGAGCCTTTATTCTTTTTGCAAGCTCAATACCTTTTATAACAGGCATTTCAATATCAAGAAAGGCAATATCCACCTTGTTCTTTGCAGCATATCCTAATGCATCTAAAGGATTATTAAATTTTACAATTTCATCTGTTATACCTAAAGTTCTGCAAGTATCCTCAAAATCTTCAAGTGCGAGGAACTCGTCATCTACTGCCATTATTCTCATTATTCAATCTCCTTTTTAGGTATTTTTATTATAACGGTAGTGCCTTTGCCTATTATACTTTCAATTTCAATTGATGCATCAAGCATTACACCAAGTCTTTTTTTAATGTTGGTTACACCCACGTGGGAACGACCGTCATTCTTTTCTTCGTTAATATCAAAGCCAACGCCGTCGTCTTCAACACAAACCACGTTATAGCTTGCAGTTTCCCACGTTTTTATTATTACTGTACCGCCCTCAGCTTTTTGCGTAACTCCGTGCTTAATTGCATTTTCCACAATTGGCTGCAACGTTAAAGGAGGAACAGTAAAATCCGTAACCTTAATATCGTATTCAATATTAAGCCTGTCACCGAAACGAATCATTTCAATATCTGCATAATTTTTTACGTGTTCAAGCTCTTTGGAAAATGTTATGGGCTCTTTTTGTGTAAGTGAATCCATATTACTTCTTAAGTAACCCGAAAACTTAACTACTGTGCTTTCTGCTTTTTGCGGGTCTTTTTTTATAAGATATTTAATGGAATTCAAGGCATTATATAAAAAATGGGGTTGTATCTGACTAAGCATTAGAGTCATATTAATTTCTGCAACCTCTTTTTCAAGCTCTGCCGCCTTTTGTGCTTTTTTGTAATCATTAAGAGTATCTGATATATGAACAAAAAGCATAAGGGCAATAAACAAGAAGCATGAAACAGGCATCACAAATGAAACTGTGTTTGAAATGTATCCGTAAAGATACAGATTATCTGTAACAAGTGATGCGGCATTTATGCAATAAAAAACAAGATAGAATATTGCAAATTTTTTGTTTTTTACAATGGCACCGGATAATTTGTAAATCATATAAATATCAAACATATATGCAACAGATTGTATCCACATATATGCTCTGGCAACATAAATATAATCATAAGTAAAATACGGCACAAACGCACATAATAAGAACAAAACAGAAATAACTGACAAGGTAACGTGACTTATTTTAAGTCCAAGAACGTTTACAAGATGCATAAGCATACAAAGCTTAATAATATACGTTGAAACAAAAATAAGTGACATCATTATCTCATAATTCATATTACCGAAAATGTTATGAGATACCATATACCCTTCATTTGATATAAGCATTCTGAAAATGAAAATTGCACAAAGAAGCACAAGCCACAGCTGATCTGAAAAATCCTTACGCGTAAAAGCAAGTATTGCCGCACCTATTGCAAAGAAAGCAACTATACCAATAAGAATAAATCTGACGGATACATCAGACATAATATCATTCTGATACGCATTATAGCCTGACATAACAGGTATTGCCGTAAGACCGCTGGAATACTCGCAATCCACTTCAATAACAATTTCGTGTTCTTTTGTTGATTTATCAAGAGTTATGGGATTTGCATAAGGCTCAACAATATTTTTCATACTGCCGTCTGCAGAAGGAATTGACCTGTTTGAAAAAACAAATTCACCGTCTATAAATACCTGGCATTTACCCGGAAGATTCTGTACGCTTACAAGCACAGGAGAATCTGAAATAATATTTTTCACCAGAATCCTGTAGCTTGCGGTACCGCCGTTAGAAAGCTTCTTTCCGTTTATTTCATAGCCTGTCCATGAAGATGGCGCATCAATGTACAAATCCGGCACCGCATTCTCAATATTATCGGTAACAATATGCTTACCCCAATAAAACTCCCATTCACCTGCAAGGCTGACACTTTCGCCTGCAGAAAAATTATAATCTTTAACATCAGCAACTGCAGAATTTACTTTAACATTATTAAAAACCTCCGGACTGACGTATGATAAAAAAGGCAGAATAATACATGATATTACGGTAACCATAACAGCAATAACAAAAATTACATTTCTTTTAAATGTATTTGACATAATTCCACCTCCTGCAATTATGTATAATTATACAGTAACAGCGAGAATAAATCAATATGTTTTTGTGAAATATGCGAAACTTTTCCGTTACCGTATTTTTATGTATTTTTAATGAATTCTTGAAATATAAGTATATATATGGTAAAATAAAGTGTTAATAAAATTTTATAATGAAGGTGACAGTATGATAACTAACGAAGTGCGTATCAAAATATTGGAAAATCTTATTGATAACGGTATTGAAATCCCATGCTTTGACGGTATTATTATTGAACCTACAGTTAAAATTGAAGCCGGTACGGTAATTTTACCGGGAACTATAGTTTTAGGTGATACAACAATATCCCGAAACTGTGTTATCGGCCCTAATTCGTTTATACAGGACTCTGTTATCAAAGAGAACACCAAACTCAATAATACTCAATGCTACACTTCAACTATTGGTGCAAACGTTACGGCAGGTCCCTTTGTTCACATAAGGCCAAACACTGAAATTGAAAATAACGTTCATATCGGTAACTTTGTTGAGGTTAAAAACTCCACAATAGATGAAAACACAAAGCTTCCTCACCTTCTTTACGTTGGTGACTCTGACGTAGGTAAAGACGTTAATTTCGGTTGCGGTTGCGTTACGGTAAATTATGACGGTCGCAACAAATCACGTACAACTGTTAAAGACGGTGCCTTTATCGGATGTAACACAAACCTTGTTGCCCCTGTTACAATCGGTGAAAATGCATTTACCGCTGCCGGAAGCACAATTACACAGGATGTGCCGGATAACTCTTTGGCAATTGCCCGATCACAGCAAACTGTAAAAAACGATTGGGTAAATATAAAAAAACCATATAAAAGACAACATTTAAAATAAAGGTAATAATTATGTTCAACAAATTCAAAAAACAAACTTCAGGCTCTTCAACCTACGACTATCTTGTTGTAGGTCTTGGAAATCCGGGCACAAAATATGAAACAACACGCCACAACGCAGGTTTTTTATGTGTTGAAAATATGGAAGATAAACTGAATTTTAAAGTTAAAAAGCTTAAATTTCATGCACTTATCGGTGATACCAGAATCAACAATAAAAAAATTCTTTTTATGAAACCGCAAACAATGATGAATAACAGCGGTACTGCGGTAAGCGAATGTGCAAGCTTTTACAAAATTCCGCCGTCAAATATAATCATAATTTTTGATGATATCTCTTTAGAGCCCGGTAAACTGCGTATTAAAAGAAAAGGCAGTGCCGGTGGTCATAACGGAATAAAAAGCATTATTGCCCATTTAGGCACAGAGGAATTTCCGCGAATCAAATTAGGTGTAGGTAAAAAGCCTCATCCTGATTACGATTTAGCCGATTGGGTGCTTTCAAACTTTCCTAAAAAAGATATTCCTTTAATGCGAGAGGCCATGGATGATGCATTAGAGGCACTTTCGCTTATGGTAAAAGACGATATTGAAGGTGCAATGTCACACTACAACAGCTGAGGTAAATATGTCTTGCTACTCTAAAC
Source organism: Acutalibacteraceae bacterium (assembly GCA_045603625.1). Classification (GTDB taxonomy): domain Bacteria; phylum Bacillota; class Clostridia; order Oscillospirales; family Acutalibacteraceae; genus DTU089. The sequence continues at coordinate 6,815 of JAZUMM010000170.1, forward strand.
TTTTACAAAACTGTACAGAATATAAAGATGTTTTTTCTTACATACAAAACGGTGTCGGCCCCTCAGGTATAACAGGCTTGCCGTTTTCAACAAAAGCTCATCTTATTCATTCACTCTGCGAGGATACTTCTCGCGGAGCGCTTGTGGTTTTGCCGGATGAAGCATCTGCACGTAAATTCACAAGTGACGTAAATCAATTCTGCGGTAAAGGTAAAAAAGCATATTTCTACCCTGCACGAGACTATTCCTTTAATTCCTCACAAGGTCAATCAAGGGAATATGAGCAAATACGTTTAAAAACTCTTTGCAGTATTTTAAATAAAGATTACAGTGTTATTGCCTGCTCTGTTGAAGCAGCATTACAGCTTACAATTCCACCGGAGGAATTAAAAAAACGTACATTTAAAATAGATTTACAAACAGAAATTTCAATAAATGAGCTCACAAATATTTTAACAGCTGCAGGCTTCAAGCGTAGTGACAGCGTTGAAGGTGCAGGTCAATATGCACAAAGAGGCGGTATTATTGACTTTTTTCCGCCTGATTCAGATGAGCCTATAAGAATTGAATTATGGGGCGACAATATTGATAATATTTCAACCTTTGACCCCTCAACACAAAGAAGAACCGATAACCTTGATTTTTGCGAAATTACTCCTGCAACAGAAATTATTTTTTCAAGTGATGAAGAATTAAAAAAACGTATACTGGAATTTTCAGATAATCTTTCAGGCAAAGGCTCAAGAAAAGCAAAGGAAGTGCTCTCAAAAGACATTGAGCTTCTTGAGGCAAAGGTGAAGCTTTCTTCTGTTGATAAATATCTCTCCTTAGCATACAGTGAGCCTGTATCCGTTTTTGAATATTGTAAAGATGATATGCTTTTTGTTATTGAAAGCTCTTCTGTAAAGGATAAAGCAGAAACGTCTTCAAAGCTTTTATTACAAGAAATCAAAGCACAATTTGAAAACGGAGTTCTTGCAAAAGGCCTTGATACATTTTCCATTACATTTTCACAGCTTCTCAGACTTTACGAAGAAAGAAAAGCCTTTTACGTGGATACTTTCCCCAGAGGCACATTTGATACACCTGTAAAAACACTTACAACCTTTAATGCACAGCAAACACCTGCATGGAACGGTTCATTAGAGGTTCTTATGGACGATTTGCGTCCTGCTCTGAAAAATAAAGAAAAATGTATTGTTATTGCAGGAACACAAAAGGCGGCTCAATCCCTTGCAGAAGCTCTTGAAACAGAAGATATACAGGAAATGTACTTCCCTGTTTTGCCATCAGAATTTCCTAAAACGACTGTTACTGTTTTATCAGGCAGCTTATCCGGTGGCTTCAGATACGTAAACGAAAAATTCACAATAATCTCTTATGGCAGAAGTGGCGGAAGCTCCGTAAACGGTAAAAAAAGACGAAAAAACTATAAAGCAGCAAACGCCATACAAAGCCTTGAAGAGCTTTCTAAAGGTGATTATGTTGTTCATTCCGTTCACGGAATCGGTATTTTTGAGGGTATACAAAAACTAGAGGTTTCAGGCGTTACAAAGGATTTTATAAAAATCACCTACGCCAAAGGCGCCGCACTTTATGTACCTGTTACACAGCTTGATTTAGTTTCTAAATACATTGGTCCTAAAGATGATACAAAAACCTTAAAGCTTTCTCACCTTGGCGGTAAGGACTGGGAAAAACTTAAGGCACGCGTTAAATCCTCGGCTAAAAATATGGCAAAAGAATTAATTGCCTTATATTCTCACCGTTTAAAAATGCCCGGCTATTCCTTTTCACCGGACATTGATATGCAAAATGACTTTGAACGCCGTTTTGAATATGAAGAAACAGATGACCAATTAAGAACAATCCGCGAAATTAAGCGGGATATGGAAAAACCGCACCCTATGGACAGACTGCTTTGCGGTGACGTTGGATTCGGTAAAACGGAGGTTGCCTTACGAGCAGCATTCAAATGTATTGCAGACGGAAAACAATGTGCAATACTTGTTCCCACAACAATTCTTGCCCTCCAGCATTACAACACCATACGCCGTCGTTTTGAAGGCTTTCCTATTGAAGCAGAAATGCTTTCGCGTTTCAGAACCGCTAAAGAGCAAACAAAAATTATAAAAGCTCTCAAACGCGGTTCAATAGATATAATTGTCGGTACACACAGACTTATTTCAAAGGATATTGTCTTTAAGGATTTGGGACTTATTATTGTAGACGAAGAGCAACGCTTCGGTGTCGGACAAAAGGAACGACTCAAGGAAATGTATCCTGACGTTGACTGCCTTACTCTTTCTGCAACACCTATTCCCAGAACAATGAATATGGCTATGTCAGGCATACGCGATATGTCAGTTATTGAAGAAGCTCCGCAAGACCGTTCCCCTGTTCAAACCTATGTTCTTGAACACGACTGGGGCGTGCTTTGCGAAGCGATGGAAAAAGAATTACGCCGTGGCGGTCAGGTTTACTACCTTCACAATAAGGTTGAAACCATTGAAAAAACTGCAGCAAAAATAAAAGAATTTTTACCTGATGCCAACATCGGAATAGGTCACGGTAAAATGAATGAAGCAGAATTATCTGAGGTATGGCGTTCACTTCTTGAAGGTGAAATTGATATTTTAGTTTGTACAACAATTATTGAAACAGGCGTTGACGTACCAAATGCCAACACACTTATAATTGAAAATGCAAATAATCTGGGACTTGCCCAGCTTCACCAGATACGAGGACGAGTAGGACGCTCTGCAAGACGTGGCTTTGCTTATCTTACATTTACAAAAGGCAAGGAGCTTTCGGAAATAGCAACAAAAAGACTTACGGCAATACGCGAATATACAGAGTTCGGCTCAGGCTTCAAAATTGCTATGCGCGACCTTGAAATACGCGGTGCAGGTAACCTTTTGGGAACAGAACAACACGGTCACATGGAAGCAGTCGGCTACGATATGTATATGAAGCTTCTTTCTGAAGCGGTTTTGGAAGAAAAAGGCGAAGCACCTGAAAAAAGCTCCAAAGAATGTATTGTTGATATCAGAATTGATGCTTACATTCCCGAAAATTATATTGAGAGCCTACCGCAACGTCTTTCAATATACAAACGAATTGCAGATATCAGAAACGATGAAGATGCAAGTGACGTTATTGATGAGCTTATTGACCGTTTCGGCGAACCACCTGTAAGTGTTGAAGGTCTTATTAAGGTTGCCCTTTTACGAAACACCGCTGCACAGCTCGGTATATACGAAATCGGTCAGAATAACAATAGTCTGCTTTTATATGTTGAAAAAATTGATATGTCTGAAATTGCAGACCTTATACGCGGTATGCGCGGACGTATTCTTGTTTCAACAGGTCCAAAACCGTATATAACAGTTAAGAAAAATTCAAATCAATCACCTCTTGAAGCTCTTAAAGAGGCACTTGATTTAATGAAGAAAACAAAAAGTGAGGATAATAAAAATGAGATATGATTACAAAACATCAGGTGTTTGCTCCAGAAAAATCTCTTTTGATTTAGAAAATGACATTGTAACAAACGTTTCCTTTGAAGGCGGTTGCAACGGTAACCTTAAGGGTATTGCTGCCCTTGCAGAAGGAAAAAACGCAAGCGAAATAATCCAAAACCTCTCAGGTATCAAATGCGGATTTAAATCTACATCCTGCCCTGACCAATTCGCCAGAGCATTAAAATCAGCATTGGAGGAAGTAAAATGAATTACCTTATTTTAATTGCAGATATCGATGAATTCACCCCATGTAAAAACAGTCTTGGTGACATTGTCAAAAAGGAATACAAAATACAGCATATGCCTGCCTTTGATTTTTCTTATAACAATCACAATTGCACCGCACTTTGTTTTGGTATAGGTAAAGTAAATGCGGCTATCGGTGCTGCAATTGCTCTTACACAAAAGGAATATGACGGTGTAATTAACACAGGCTGGAGCGGAGCAGTTTCAGGTGTAATTAAGGGTGACGTTATCGTTTCCGATTCAGTAACAGAATGTGATTTTGATTTGACTCCAATAGGCAGATTGCCGGGTCAGAAGCCGGGCCAGAATGATTATATATACGATTGCCATAACAGTTTATATGATGCTGCAATGAAGGTAACAGGCTTTAAGCACGGCAAGCTTGGCACAGGAGATTTCTTTCTTACTGACACCGAAAGAAAAGATAAATATAAAAGTATATTTAATATTTCTGCTTTTGATATGGAAAGTGGTGCACTCGGTGCAGTATGTTACCTTTTAAATAACGTACCTTTTGTAAGTGTGCGCAAAATATCAGATAGTGCAGACGATGTAGGCGTTGAAGATTATAAAAACTCCGTTCAAACAGATGTTACCGCTTTTTCAGATATTATTCTTAAAATACTTGAAAATCTTTAATTAAACAAAAAATCCGTTCTGTTCACTAAAACAGGACGGATTTATTTTTTTGCACAAAACTCACAAGGCTATTCTGTGGGCTACCGCCACCAAGCAAGTACTAATTGTGCTTGTTTTATCTGCAATGGATAAGGTGTATCCAATTCATACTATGCTTGGGCAGTAAAAAGGTGCAAAAAGCAAAAAGCAGATAGCACGGCTATCTGCTTTTTAATTAATCACTGAACTTACTAATAAACGCCTTAGTCCTTTCCGACTTAGGATTATCAAACACATCCTCAGGTGTGCCCTCCTCTGCAATTACACCGTCATCCATAAAAATAACTTTAGTGGAAACTGCTTTTGCAAAAGACATTTCGTGAGTAACAATAACCATAGTTGTATTTTCTTCAGCAAGGCTTTTAATAACCTTTAAAATTTCACCTGTTAATTCAGGGTCAAGAGCAGATGTTGGCTCATCAAAGAAAAGCACCTTCGGCTCAAGCATCAATGCTCTCGCAATGGAAACACGTTGCTTCTGACCACCTGAAAGCTCACAAGGGTAACTATCTTTTTTCTCGTAAAGTCCAACCTTTTTAAGAAGTACTTCGGCTTTGGCTTCTATTTCTGCCATAATCTTCTTTTTATCCTCTTTATAATTTGCTCTTTCTTTTGCCAAAAGCTTTGCAGCAAGAGTCAGATTATCGTGCACATTATACTGCGGAAAAAGGTGAAAATCTTGAAAAACAAGCCCAACAAGACGTTGTTGGATTCTTCTTTCTTTTGCACTTTCTTTACCGGTAGTACCATTGAAAAAAACTTCACCGCCAACAGAAATATAACCACTGTTTGGAGTTTCAAGTTGATTAATACAACGAAGAATTGTAGTTTTACCGCTACCGGATGAACCGATAATACTTAAAACCTCACCCTCATCAAGGGTAAAGCTTACACCTTTTAAAACCTCGGTTTTACCGAAGCTCTTTTTTAAATCTTTAACTTCAAGCACAGACATAATCAAAAGCTCCTTTCAAACTTAGTTTTTGTAGTAATCAAGTTTCTTTTCTATTTTACCAAAAAGGAACGTAAGCACACCACTAAATGCGAGGTAGAAAATTGCAGTTGTCATTAACGGCCACAAAAGACCGTCTGACTTAATAAACGTCTGACCTGCCCATATAAGCTCATAAACAGAAATTACACGTGCAAGAGATGTATCCTTAACAAGAGTAATAATCTCGTTACTCATAGGCGGAATTATTCTTTTAACAACCTGCATTAAAATAACTTTAAAGAAAACCTGGGTTTTTGTCATACCGAGTACCTGTCCCGCCTCGTACTGACCTTTCGGAATAGATTCAATTCCACCTCTGAATATTTCAGAAAAATAACACGCATAATTAATTACGAAAGAAATTATAACAGCTGTAAACCGCTCCATTACGGTCCAGGATGCAAGCCACATTATAAATGGATTTGTACTGCCGGTATTTACAGCCCACGTAGACACAAGACCGGGACCGTAAAAAACAACAATAAGTTGGAGCATAAGTGGCGTACCTCTTATAACCCATATAAAGAATTTAACAACATATTTTAATGGCTTAAACTTACTCATTGAACCAAAACTTATAACAAGACCTAAAGGAATTGCAAACAATAAAGTAAGTGTAAATATCTCAATAGATACAAAAAAGCCTTCAAACAAAGAGCGTATAACCTCTTCTACTGTAACCATATGTACCTCTTTCTTTATTCGCTAAACAACATTCAAGGCAGAGTGCTCATAAGAGCGCTCTGCCACTTGAAAGTCTGAATCAATAAATTATTTTACAAGTGTAAGTTCGTATTTCTTTGCGAGGTCATCAAGTGTACCATCAGCCATAAGTTCATCCATAATCTTGTTTATTTCATCACATGTATCTGAACCAAGACGGCAACCGATACCATACTGTTCTTCTGTGAGTGAACCTGTCTTTGTAAGACCTGCGTATGATGTACCTTCACCTGTCATAGCATCTGCCATTGTGATGTCAATAACACAAACATCTGCAGCACCTGTTTTAACTTCAAGAAGAGCATCTGACTGTGCAGCAACTGCAGTTACATTTGCACAATCCTCAACACATGCTTCACCTGCAGAGCCTGTTTCAACAGCAATTTTAGCATCTTTAATAGATTCAAGGTCTGTGTACTTTTCTGCATTTTCTGCTTTGGTAACTATAACCTGTGCATTAACAACATATGGGTCTGAAATACTCATAGATGTTTTAAGCTCTTCTGTAATTGTCATACCATTCCAAACAACGTCAATTGTTTTTGCATTAAGTTCGTTAACCTTCTGATCCCAATCAGAAAGTACAAAGAATTCTGCTTTCACACCAAGTTTTTCGCAAACAGCTTCTGCAAATTCTGTATCAAAACCTGTCCAGTTACCATTATCATCTTTGTAGTTCATTGGAGCATAATCTGTAATACCAATAACCAATGTACCCTTTTCTTTGATATAAGCAAGGTCAGATGCTTCGTTGTTTGCATCTTTACCACAAGAAGTGAATACGCAAACAATACCTACTACAAGTGCAATACTTAAAACAATTGCTAAAATTTTCTTTTTCATAATAAATTCCTCCGAAGGCGTTTTGCTCGCCTTTATTTTGTGTCGTTATTCTACCACTTTAACGCGCTAAAGTAAAGTGTTTTTTTTATTTTTTTATAACTTTGTTTATTTTTTACATCACATAGGCAATATTCTACGAATGTGTTAGCCATATTTCACATTATTTATGACAAATATTAAACGGGGAATTTTTACAACCCACAAAAACTTGACAATCTCACTTTTTTATATATAATATCATTGTATAAAAAATTCGGCGTTAATGCAGGATGATTCACCGAGTAGTGTGCAGAGAGAAAGCGGTTGGTGCAAGCTTTTCACAAGTCCTTGAATTTGCTACCTGCGGAGCCTTGTTGGAAACAACACGTTAAGAGTGGGACAGGCATACCCACCAACAGGCGTTAACTGTTACAAAGAGTTGGTGCATTTGCACAATTCGGGTGGTACCGCGGTTTTTCCGTCCCGATTTGCAAAGGCGCCTTTTTTATTTTTATGAATGGAGTGAATAACATGCAGTGGACAGGTCTTAATGAATTAAGAGAAAAATATTTGAAGTTCTTTGAAAGTAAAGAGCATCTTCGTCTTCCAAGCTTTCCGCTCGTACCTCAGAATGATAAGAGTATACTTCTTATCAATGCAGGTATGACACCAATGAAAAAATACTTTACAGGCGAAGAAACTCCACCAAAAAAGAGAGTTACAACATGCCAGAAATGTATACGTACACCTGATATTGAAAGAGTTGGTATTACTGCTCGTCACGGTACTTACTTCGAAATGCTGGGTAACTTCTCCTTTGGCGATTACTTCAAAAAAGAAATTATTCCGTGGGCATGGGAATTCTGTACAGAGGTTATGGAAATGGACCCTGATAAAATCTATTGCAGTGTTTATCTTGAGGATGACGAAGCATACGATATCTGGACAAAGGACGTTGGCGTAAAGCCTGACCATATGGTACGCTTTGGCAAGGAGGATAACTTCTGGGAGCACGGTCAAGGTCCTTGCGGCCCTTGCTCAGAGCTTTATTATGACCGTGGTG